>JBJEKV010000153.1:0-11992 GCA_051878815.1 Anaerotardibacter sp.
TATCCGTACTCTATCGATTAAAAGGCCAGACACACTTTTTGTCCGCTAACCCTTTAATTCTGGAGAGTCTGGGTTGATAACCCGTTGATATCCCTGCCACAATTTGTGGATATCCTGTTGTTGCGGTTGCAGAAAGTGAACAAACAAAGGTTAGTGCTGACATGTTTGCGCGCGCTAATTACAGGAGAGATTTATCTACAAGGTAAAAAAGCATTCAAAAGAGAGTAATCGTCCTAAGTGATGCTCGTTAAATAACCTTCCATTTCTCAGAGAAGAGAGATGGAAGGTTATTATGTTTCAGCATATTTAAGATGAGGGTCTGACCTTGCGAGTTAAAGAGCCAGCATTTTCCTCCACGTAATTAAGACTCAATTTAGTAAGACGCTAAGTCTCCCATTGGCGCGCAAAAAACTAGTTAAACAAGAAGTTGAGCACTCCGCTGGTATATACGAAATACGCAATCACGGCAAAAACTACAAACAGGAATGCGTAGCTCAAGAAATAGCATCCTTTATTGCCTTCGCGAGCTTGATTAACAAGAATTTCGGTTGTAGTGCGTTCTTTTTTAACAAACGCCTCACCTTTACCGAGAGCTGGATATGCAACTCGTCCAGAAGGAAGATAGTTGCCATTTTTAGCAATAAGTTCCTTGAGAGCCTTTTCGCCAAGATTTAAATCAGGACGCACACCGCTTGCAATTTTGCGGCGAAGTTTTTCTAAAAAGTGCTTAAACGCTTTTTCATACTGGGGATCGTAAGAAATAATGGCAACCTCACCCCAATAGATACCTTCTTCTTTGACCTGCGAATATGCAACATACGAAAGAATAGCAACGGTTTCCAAGCCTTTTGCGGTGTTGAGGTCTATTTCTTCGGCAATTTTTTCGTCAAGAAGGCCCATTTTGATATCCCACTCATTTACGATCCATGTTTGGCGCTCGCCGTCTGTGTATGTATCTTGAATGGTGTAGTAGTCGCCCACAATATTGTCGGGACCCATAAACGCACCGGCTTCTTTCTTGTCTACCGTGGTGAATCGCGCATATTTTCCGAAATAGCCTATGGAAGCCATGTTTTCTCCTCGAAGTACAAATAAACATAATCAAAATGTGGCGTATAAATGATAGTCTTACAACTATGGATATTCAAAAAAACACTCATAATCAAGAAAAAACTAACGAAAATAAGAAGCTCAGTCTTCTAAAACAATATATTTTGGAAAATACTCCAAAGCGAACCATCGAAGCGTACGCTTCTTTGTCGGAGTATGCTCAAACACACGACTTCGGCATTCTTGACGAAGATGTTGTCGTACTTGATACGGAAACTACCGGCTTTTCCTTTAATCATGACCAACTAATTCAGATTGCGGCTGCGCGTCTTAATAAGGGTGAAATTACAGATTGGTATGTAACCTTTGTTAATCCAGGAAAGCCAATTCCTGACGAAATTGTGCACTTAACCCATATCACTGAAGAGCACGTGAAAGATGCGCCGGGTACCGAAGAAGCGGTTCAGGGACTAGTGGACTTTGTGGGGTCCTCGCTTGTAGTTGCTCACAATGTGGGATTTGACTACACCTTCTGCACGAAATACGAATCAGGAAAGCCACTCAAAGAGAACATTTGGATCGACTCGCTTGATTTAGCGCGTATTGTCTTGCCTCGTTTTAACTCTCATAGACTTCTTGATTTGGTGCGCGCCTTTGGTGGACCTGAGTCAACTCATCGCGCTGACGATGACGTTGCGGCAACTTGTTTGGTATACCGTATCTTGCTTGCGGGCGCGCAGACAATGCCAGAAGAAGTGCTTCGCTATATTGCTTCTTTGGCTCCTGTTTCTGAATGGAATACGGGATATGTGTTCAAGGTTTTTGCTCAGCAGTACGAAAACGAGCTGGATAAAGCTTGCGAAGGTGAAATTCGTGAAGGCGAATTATGCAAAGGTGAGCTTTTTATAAACGAACCATACAAATTTAACCTTCGAGATAGGAGAAAACGACGCGTTGCAACACTTCTTGATTCTTATAGAAGAGATGCGTTTGAGCCGCTCTATATTCTTGAAGAAAATACTAAAAACCCAGGCCAGACTCAGGAAATGGAAACTGGCGAAGAGGTATCCGGTAAATTTGAATCTGGCAACTTTGAATCAGGCAAGCTTGATTCGGATAAGCTCGAGTCTCTCTTTACGCTGCAATACCCTACTGACGAAGAGATTATCCAGGCTTTCTCAACGGATGGCCTGGTAGGCAGTCTTTATGAAGAGTATGAGCCACGTGAAGAGCAGAAAGAAATGTCTTTAGCTATTAATCGTACTCTTCGATCAGGTAGTAATTTAGCAATTGAAGCAGGAACGGGTGTAGGAAAATCAATGGCCTATTTAGTTCCACTTGCTCTTTTGGCGAAAAAAAATTCAATTACCGTTGGTGTAGCCACTAAAACAAACGCGCTTCTTGACCAGCTTTTGAATAAAGAACTTCCATTGCTGGAAAGCGCGCTTGGTGTTTCGTACGCTTCCTTAAAAGGTTTTACTCACTATATCTGTAATAGAAAAGTTGAGCAGCTTATTAGTGAAGGCGCCAAGCACCTCGTTTTGAAATCGCGTGAAGTTCATCAAGCTCCTGCAATTGCAGCCTTGATTTCGTTTATTGAACAAACGGACTATGACGACATCGATGGCTTAAAAATTGATTACGGCGCAGTGCCTCGCTGGCAAATTACGTCAAAAAGTACGGAATGCCTCAGAAGAAAATGTCCTTACTTTGGCAGAACCTGCTTTGTTCATGGCGCGCGTGAACAGGCACAACGAAGTGACGTGGTGGTTACTAACCACAGTTTGCTCTTCTGGGATGTTCGTCTTGAGGGAGGAATCCTTCCTCCAATTAGATATTGGGTAGTTGATGAGGCCCATGGTGCTGAACAGGAAGCCCGCCAGGCATTCTCGCTTGAGTTGGCAAGTGGCGCCTTGGAAGGCTTGATCAAGCGCGTTGCTAGTGATTCTGCTCGTCAAAATGTGCTTTTAAGAGCAGAGCGATGCGGTGATGTGACTGACGAAGGTCAAGCACTCTTCTCGGTTTTGGTTGCTAAGGCTCATAGCGCTGCTGGTGCTTTCGCTATTGCCGCAAAGGAATACACCCTTCGCGTAAAAGACTTGCTCTACTTTGCTCCTCAGCAAAAATCAAAGGGCTACGAGTATTTCGACTTGTGGCTCAATGATGACATCCGCCACTCGGAACATTTTAATGGTGTTGCTCAGTGTGCGCGTAGTATGCAGCAAACTTTGGAAAAATTGATTGCCTGTATGCGTGACATTGTTGTGTTTTATGAATCAGCCGAAATTTCTTCAGCGGCACAGCGTGAAATTGCGTTAGTGACTTTGGAATTGCGCGAATTATACGAAGCAATCGAGCAAATCTTCCTTATTCAGTCTGAAAACAATGTGTATTCCGTACGAATGAATAAGGCAAAAGACAAACATAACGAAGTGTTTACCGTGCAACCTCTTAACGTTGGTTCAAGCTTGAATGAAACGCTTTACCAGGAAACGAATAGCGTCATTTACACCTCCGCTACGTTGGCAGTGGATAGCAGGTTTGATTCTTTCGAACGAGGAATTGGCTTAAATCAGAGTGAATCTTCTCAGGGAAGCGTCATGCAAGTGGAGTCGAGCTACGATTTCGACAACCATATGCGTGTGTTTGTCCCAAGCGATATTCCTGAGCCAAATAGTCCTGACTTTTTGCCGGTTTTGCAGCAATTCTTGATTGATTTGCATAAGGCTCAAAACGGCTCACTTCTGACTCTTTTCACTAACAGAAAAGAGATGGAGAACTCGTTTGAGGTAGTTAATGAAGCTTTGAAGCCAGAAGACTTGCGCTTAGTATGCCAAAAATGGGGTGTTTCTGTTAAAGGTTTGAGAGATGACTTCTTGAAGGATGAAAAGCTCAGCCTTTTCGCACTCAAGAGTTTTTGGGAAGGTTTTGACGCTCCTGGCGCAACCTTGCGTGGTGTGGTGGTCACAAAGTTGCCTTTTGGCTTGCCAACTGATCCACTTTCCTGCGAACGCGCAAAACGCGATGACCGTGCTTGGGCAAATTATTCCCTCCCATCTGCGGTTATTGAGGTTAAGCAGGCTGTTGGCAGGTTGATTCGAACCTCAACGGACGAAGGAATTGTGGTCTTGACGGACCATCGTCTAATTTCGAAATATTATGGTAAAAAGTTCCTTAATTCTCTTCCAAGCAAGAATATCGCTATTATGCCAATGGCAGATATTATTGCTCAGGTAGAAGAGTTATATAGGGAGAGACTTCGTTAATGATGCGAAATAAAAAAGAACCAAGACAGATGAGGTCTGGCGAACAGAAGTCTTTCCATCTGGTTGAGTTTTCTAAGGGAAAACCCCATGAGATTTCTTTTGACGTTTTAGACAATCTTTCGGCAGGAAACCAGAAAAAGAAAAGCTTCTTAGGCGGGCTCTTTTCTCGCAATAAGGGAAGCGCTGAAACGCTTACGCCTGAGGATTTCGCTCATATTAGCTCGGTTCAGAATCAGTCAGAGGATTCGTCTGAGGGAACAAAAGGTTTCACGACAAACCAAACTGATGCATTTTCGCCTGCACAAAATAAAGCTGCTCGCAAAAGCTTAGGTTTTCGCAATGCTAAAGCCGAAGAGCGTGCAAAACATCATTCTGGATCACAGAGTCTTACGCCGAACTATATGTTCACGAGCGATTCCGTTGATGAAGTAAATAGAAGAAAAAGCCATCGTAAGCTCATTGGCGTTACCAGCGTTTTGATTATTGTTGCTGTCTGTGTAGGCATTTTTGGAGTTGGCGGAAAATTCTTATATGAGAAGCATTTGGAGGAAATGTCCAATATCGAGCTCCTTCAAGAAGGATTAAAGGAAATTGAAGTGGCTGACACTACCATTGTTTCTATCGACGAATTTCTCTCAACGCCTTACAACGATTCAACGGCAGATCAAGCGCGCGTTCTTTTAAGCGAAATTCCTGAGGCGCGCAACCATCTTGCTACGGCGAAAACGTATACGCAAAAGGCAAATGAGGGCCTCAGTGGTTCTTCTGAGGACAAGCAGGCATCAGAGTATGCCTTAAATTCCATTGCTTCACGTGAAACACTGCTTGATGTATCAGAGCAGTTTGTGCAGTTAGATCTTGATACGAAAGAAACGCTTGATAGCCTCAAACAAGCTGAAGAGTTAATTAAACAAGCTGAAGAAATGCTCAAGCAGAGTGCCGAGGTTGTTTCAAATACCAGCGAAGAAACCGTTGCGAAGTCAACTGAACTTACGAATGAGGCCAAAGCTTTGTTTGAAGAGGCTCGTCCTTACTGTCAAAAGACGGTAGATGTTTTCGGTCAGGATGCCGTAGGGGTATACACCTCGTATGTAGATAAACGTATTGCTGCGTGCGATGAGGCGCTTGCTTCTAACGAGGCAATTCTTTTGCAGGATAGGGCAACTGCAGAGGCTCATAACGAGAAATACAACGTGCTTGATAAGGAAGTTGCTGAGCTGGCAAAGACATTCGAACAGTCTTTTTACCAGCCAATATACGATCAATACGAGATAGTTGTCACGGATTTGAAGAGCCAATATGATGCTTTGCGAAGCGATATGGCCACCACTGACGCGCATTTACGTGCCTATTTAGGTACTGAATCGTAAAACAATAGTAAAAACCGTGGTTATTCTTGAATCTTTTTTAAGAGTGTGGTGAAAAACCCCTATACTGACTGTAATTGTAAAATTTGGTGAAGTCTGCAATTTTGTAGAAGGGGCTACTACAATGGCCGAACATAGAGAAACAATTGAATATCTTTGCGATGAAGTTGGCGCTCGCCCAACTGGAACAGAAGAAGAGCAGCTTGCTGCTCTTTATATCGCTGAAAAGCTTCGCGAAAAAACAGGACTTAATGCGATTGTGGAAGACTTTAATTGTCTGTCCAATCCTTCAATCATAAAAATTATTTGCTTTGGTTTAGGAATTGTGTCCGCAATTCTTTCTATTATTTTGCCTTCCCTTTGTTTTGTGTGGGCAATTCTTACTATTCTTGCTGCACTTATTTATGTGTTGGAAGGCAAGGGAAAGAACATTCTTTCTCGTTTCTTTAAAAATGGTATTAGCCAGAATGTCGTAGCAAAGTATGAGCCAGAAGGTAAATCTCCTGCTCGCCGCAAAATTGTCTTGGTTGCAAATTATGACAGCGGCAAAGACTTAAATGGCGCATCCAAAGGCTTCATTGTTGATCATGTAGTTCAGCTCCAGTGGGCTTGCTTGGGCGGTTTGGCTGCATCCGCATTCTTCCTCCTTATTCATGCATTATTCTTCACCAGCACCACAGGCGTAGTTGTTGGTGTATTTAACTTCTTCTCAGTGATCTGCATTCTTCTCATGGCTATTCCTTTGGTTGGAATTATCCTTGAGCAGCGCGCTCCATTTTCGCAAGGTGCTAATAATAATGCTGCATCCGTGAGCGTTTTACTTGAGCTTGCTCAGGCTGTTTCCGAAGGCGCGTTAGCTGACGAAGAGTCTGAAGATGTTGAAATCCTTGGCGAAGAAGAAGCTCGCAAGGCGGGAGCAATTCCTGAGGGAGCCGAAATTGAGTATGAGACACAGTCTCGTCGTAACTTAACACCTGAAGAATCCTTGGCTGCGGCAAAGGCTGCTATTGCTGCAATGACCGGCAAGCCTGTTGCTGACAAGGTTCCTTTTACTGATATTACGAGCCATTTAGTACATGGCGATGGCTTTGATGAGTATAACCAGCCGGTAGACGTTCATTTCGAGGTTGCTGATGAACCTGCAGAAATTCAGCGTCAAAACTATTTTGGCGAAGCAGATTATGCACAGGTAGCTGCTGAAGAGGAGCGCTCTTTCAAGCCAGCACAGCGTCGCGTAATTGTTTCTGCTGATATGGAGGGTACAGAAGCTGAAACCCTTCAGGCTGAAGGTGCAGCAATTGAAGCGGACGCTCAGGCAGATCAGTTTGTAGATGAAAACGGTCAGGCCACTGCTCAGGCAACTGCTCAGGGTTCGGCAGCTCCTATGAGTGAATCTCAGGCTGCTCCTGCAGAGTACGGCCAGAACAAATTTGTTCGTCAGAATCCTGCAGACGTAATTCAGGGTACCGGCGAAGTAATTGATGCCGTTGCAGCTCCTCAGGATGAATCAATCCCAGCGTGGGCTCGTTCCGCACAGGCAAAAGCGCGTGCAAATCGTCCTGACTTGGCAAATGTTAAGCCAAACGTAAGTCGTTCACGATTTGCCGATACCGTAGCTGCTCAGATTACTGATGCGGCTATCGAGTCAAATAAAACTAATCCATTCAAGGCAGTAGTTCCTCAGACTGAACTCCAGCAGCGCATTGAAGAATTGCGTGAGGATATCGAAACTGCTGCTGCTTATGCTGATCCAAATGTTCAGGGAGATGCGCAGGACGGTCAGGCAGGCATGCCAACTGACGCACAGGCACAGGCAACTCAGGTTGCAGGTGCTGATGCTCAGCCAGCTCAAGGTGCAGCTCAGGCTGAGGGTGCTGGCTTTGCTCAAGGTGCAGCAGGCGAAGCGGGCGTATCCGCTGCAGCAGGCGTAGCTGGTGAATTTGCTACAGTAGACACACCTGGCGCAACTGATGCGACTGCTCCAATAAGCGACGCACCTCTTGCTCAGGAAATTTCTGAGGCAGAAGGCGCAGCTCAAGATCAAGACAACGCAAGCGAACCTGCAGGTAGAGGCAAAAAGGTTGCAAAACCTGCGGTAGTTATTCCTTCTATTAGTAATGACATTAACGAGCAGGACACCCAGCCATTTGATGAGGTAACTGATGAAGCACTCGAAGAGTATGCTTCCCAGGCTTCCGCTGAAGAAGGCGCAGAGTCTCAGACTGCTGATAACTTCGAGAACTACGATACTGATTCCGAAGAGGTTGCTCGTCCTTCCCGTCAGCGTGGCAATAGGCCAGTTCGCCGTCAAAGCGTTCGTGCTACAGAAGAAGCTTCAGGTATTGGCGCTATTGCGGGTAAGGCAACTTCTCTCCTCTCTGGCTTTGGCGGTTCCTTAAAGAAAAAGGTTCCATCTTTGAGTTTCGGCAAAAAGAATCAGGACGACTTCGCTCCTGAGATGTTTGAGGACGAGCACTACGAAGAGCAAATCCCAGAGCCTGCAAAACAGCCTCAGGTTGTTTCTCTCCATCAGTCAAAGGCAAGTCAGATTCCAGCTGGTGGTCCAATAGTTGATGTGGAAGAAGAACTCATTGAAGAGCAGGAGCAGTTGGGCGCAACTTCATCCTTCGCACCAATGGACGTTTCTGCATTCTTGAACGATGTTGAGGACGACGGCTTTGATGAGTATGACGAATACGCTCAGCAGAATGATTTCGACGACTACGACGAATACTATGACCAGGACTTCGATGATGTAGTTGAAGAGATTGATATTCAGGAAGAAGTAGCACGCAAGATTGAAGCAGCACAAACTGATTCAATGAGCGTTGAAGATATTACTCGTGCTGTTAAAGCAGAAATGGATGCCGAGCGTCACCAAAGAACCGTAAATCAGGCAGTTCAGGTGGCACAAGCTTCTGTTCTCAACCTTCCATCAATCACTGGTTCTTTCTCGGCGGTGAATAATCAGGGTGCTGTTCCAAGCGCATTGGTTTCAAGCATGATTCCTCGCATTACGTCTGATGGAACTCCTGATTTGGAAGGCGTTGCAAAGGTTGCTCAGTTCAACAATGCTCCTGCTCCTACTTCTGTTCCTGCTCCAGTAGAACCAAAGAAGAGTGAAACTCCACTTTTTCCATTAGATGTTGAGCGCGAAATGCAGCAGGCAAATCAAGAGGAAGAATTTGTTTCATTTGGCGAAGGTGACTTCCCAGCCCCAACCGTTGATGAACCTAAGAAGGGATTCTTCTCTCGCTTTAAGCGCAATAAGAAGAAGGAAGAAGATAGCGGTTTTGCTCAGTGGGTTGGCGCTGATGAGAACTATGTTGCGCAAGAAGTTGGAAAACAGCGCGGTAGCTGGGAGAGCTTCCAGCAGCAAGAGCCAGTTGACGATTTGGGCAAAACTCAGCAGGGCTTTGCTCCAATCGATTTCCAGAATTCTCAGCCTCAGCCAGGAACTATGGCAGGAGGAGACATGCAGACTGATGACGGATTCATCCCTGTTGATTTCTCCAATAGCTCGTTTAAGAACCCACGAGACTGGAACGGCGGCGGCTTATCTCTTGATCGCTTGAAGGAAATGAAGAACAATTCCGCAAATCGTTTGTTTAAGAAAGACGAGGCTTCTCCAGAGATGCAGCCACCTCGTGAGTCAAGACGTTCTGCTACTCGTTCTAGAAGATCTACCTCTAACTATGTTCAGCCAAGTGGCGTAGAGCTTGGAGAAAATGGCGAAGAGATGGAGCAGATTTATCGTTTCAAGAATGGCGGTATTGATGCTGAGATTTGGTTCGTAGCACTTGGCTCTACCCTTCCAAACAACGAAGGCATGAAGGCATTTTTGGATACGCACGAGTCTGAGTTGAAGGGTGCAACTATTATCAACTTGGAAGCTTTAGGTGCGGGCAGCTTGTCCTTTGTTCAGCATGAAGGACGCTACAAGGGCGTAAATGCAACTTCTCGCTTTAAGCGTTTCCTTCGCCAGGCAAGCGAACTTTCAGGTATCTCCTTCTCAACCGGCAGATTAGAAGGTATTGATACCCCAGCAACTGAAGCTATTAAACGCGGATATCAGGCAGCAAGCTTAATGGGTATGAAGGGCGGTAAAAAGGCACTTATTGCCAGCGCGGATGACGTTATGGAAAACCTCGACGAGCAGACGTTGCAGGATAACACCAATTTCATCTTGGCCCTTTTGAAAAGCCTTTAACCAGAAATAGTGGATAAAGGTAGCAAATCCCCTGATAATTGTTAGAATATTAAATCGGTCTTGTAGGACTGCTTTATTAAAGCAGAGTGACAAATTGAAATGAGGTTATTATGGCAGAAGCTGTACAGCAGGGTTATTGTGTAAAGTGTAAAGAAAAGGTTGACATGATTGACCCTAAGGAAAGCGTAACCAAGAATAATCGCTACATCTACAAAGGACAGTGCCCAAAGTGTGGTACCACCGTATGCCGTATGGGTGGCGTAGCAAACAAATAAGCTCCTTGTGGCAAAGTATGTACGTAAGAAGATAGATTCATTACCATCATGCTCATTCAAGAACCTCGCTTAGCGGGGTTCTTTTTTTGTGCCAATCAACGGCGCGCCTCCTCCTTGATCCCAATGCCTGAAGGTTTCTTGCCATTGTTCGCGTATGGCAATCAACGGCGCGCTTCCTTCTTAATCCCCTAAGAGGCGCGGCAGTGGTGTGCTGGTTCTGCGGTATACTGAATTGGTTACGTAAATTCGCTCTGTGAAATCTGTTTGGCGAATTGAGCTGCTTGCAGGATGCAACGGATATTTTGCCGCGTAAATTGGGCGCGTTTATGTAAGGATCTCTTACGAGATACAGAATCAAAACTTCAAACAAGAACTTCGAAGAAGGGTTTTTTATGGCAAATCGTAGTCTTGCTGCTTCTCATGAAGACTTAACAATTTTAGTAACGGGCGGCGCAGGTTTTATTGGAAGTCACACCTGCGTTGAATTGCTTAATCAGGGTTACAACATTGTGGTTGTTGACGACCTCTCAAATTCCAACTACGAAGCATTGAAGCGTGTAAAAGAAATTACTTCAGCTAAAGATGAGCGCATTGTTTTCTATCAGTGCAGCATTCTTGATAAAGACTATTTGGAAACAATCTTTTCCTCACACGAAATTGATGCCATCATTCACTTCGCGGGCTTTAAAGCAGTAGGCGAAAGCACTAAGAAGCCTCTCGAATACTACTGGAACAATGTTGCAGGTTCCTTGGTTCTTTTCGACGTTGCTCGTCAGCATGGCGTAAAGAATGTCATTTTCAGCTCGAGCGCAACGGTGTATGGTGATCCGGAGTTCATCCCTATTACTGAGGATTGTCCTCTTCATGAATGTACTAACCCTTATGGTGAAACCAAGGCAATGTTGGAGCGCATATTAACTGACTTCTTCAAAGCTGATCCTGAGTGGAATATCGTGCTTCTTCGCTACTTCAATCCTATTGGCGCTCACGAATCAGGCCGAATTGGCGAAGACCCTAAGGGCATTCCAAACAACTTGCTTCCTTATGTTGCTCAGGTTGCAACGGGTAAGCTCGAGCGTATCAACGTCTTTGGCAACGATTATCCAACTCCTGATGGTACGGGCGTGCGTGACTATATTCACGTGGTTGATTTGGCTCGCGGCCATGTTCAGGCATTGGAATGGATGGGCGGAAAAGTTGGAACGGGTGCACCAATTGGCATTGGTAGCTATCAGGGTGAGCCACAGGAAGATGGCACCCGTGCAGGCGTTGGCATCTTCAACTTGGGAACCGGTAAGGGCACAAGTGTTCTTGAGGTAATTCAGGCATTCGAGAAGGCATGTGGCAAAACCTTACCTTATGTTATCCAGGACAGACGCCCTGGCGATATCGCTGAGAACTATGCAGCATGTAATAAAGCTAAGGACGAACTTGGCTGGGTTGCAGAGTATGATGTTGATCGCATGTGCCAGGATGCATGGCGTTGGCAGAGCAACAACCCAAATGGATATGAGGGATAAAATCTTTTGAGCGAAAAGGGGCTTTCAAGTAAAGTGCCCATAAAATGACTAGCTAGAGATTTATTTCGCCAAAAAGTAACGTATTGCTCAAGTACAGGGTCGGGCGCAAGCAAACCTGGCTCGTGCTGAGATTTGAGCATGAAGGCCTATAGCTTGATAGGCTGATTTATAACGTATTAAAGGCTTGGTAGTGTCTTGAGAAGCTGCCAAGCCTTTTGTTTTTCGTCCTCATGTTGAAGGCTGTGCGAAAGGTCAATAAATCCCCGAAACGGCCTATTGAGCAGTGTTGTTTTTGCTTCAAGAG
>JBJEKV010000154.1:0-2723 GCA_051878815.1 Anaerotardibacter sp.
GATTGGTGTTGACGGTGCTTTGTATTGCGCAATGGAGTTCACTGGTAGTGCAATTGCTCAGCTTTCTATGGAAAGTCGATGGGCTATTTCCAACATGGCAATTGAGGCAGGCGGCAAGGCTGGTCTCTTCGCAGTTGACGAAGTAACTCGTGAATACATGGATGGCCGCGTTGAGAAGCCATACACCGCATATTATTCTGACCCAGATGCTCAGTATGCAAAGGTA
This sequence comes from Anaerotardibacter sp., assembly GCA_051878815.1. Lineage (GTDB taxonomy): Bacteria > Actinomycetota > Coriobacteriia > Coriobacteriales > Eggerthellaceae > Anaerotardibacter. The sequence continues at coordinate 227 of JBJEKV010000154.1, forward strand.
TATGAGATTAATGCTGAGGACATTGTTCCAACCGTTGCATTCCCTCACTTGCCTTCCAACACTCGTCCTGTTTCTGAAGCACGTGATATCACTATTGATCAGGCAGTAATTGGTTCCTGCACAAATGGTCGTATTGAAGACATGCGTGATGCAGCAGCAGTATTGAAGGGTCATAAGGTTAACCCTAAGGTTCGCTGCATTATCATTCCTGCTACTCAGTTGGTATATCGTCAGTGCATGGAAGAGGGTCTTATGGAGATCTTCTTGGATGCAAATTGCGTTGTTTCCACTCCAACCTGTGGTCCATGCTTAGGTGGATACATGGGTATTCTTGCTGCAGGAGAGCGTGCTATTGCAACCACTAACCGCAACTTTGTAGGCCGTATGGGTGACCCAACCTCTGAGGTTTATTTGGCATCTCCTGCGGTTGCTGCAGCTTCGGCGGTTCTTGGTCATATTGGTTTACCTGAAGATTTAGCTTAAGTTTGATTAGGAGTATTGTATGCAGTTTAAAGGTACCGTTCATCGTTATGGTCGCGATGTAGACACTGACGTTATTATTCCTGCTCGTTATTTGACTACTTCTGATCCAAAAGCACTTGCTGCTCATTGCATGGAAGATATTGACGTTGACTTCGTTAACAAAGTAAAGCCTGGCGACATTATGGTTGCTGACGAAAACTTTGGTTGCGGTTCTTCTCGTGAGCATGCACCAATTGCTATTAAAGCAGCAGGTATTGACGTAGTTATTGCAAAGAGCTTTGCACGTATTTTCTATCGCAATTCAATCAATACTGGTCTTGCTATTTTGGAGTGCTCTGAAGCAGTTGACGCTATTAAGAATGGTGACACTGTTTCAGTAAATACTGATACGGGTGAGATCAAAAATGAAAACACCGGCGAAGTATTTACTGCTCAGCCATTCCCTCCATTTATTGCTGACATCATTGAGCAGGGCGGATTGATTAACCGCACTCGTAATGTGTTGAAGTAGGGTTAGTCTTTAATTGAGAGATTAAAAGGGGATTTGCTAGTGGCTTTTTGCTGCTAGCAAATCTTTGTGTTAGATAGAAGGATTTTAAATATGTCTCAGACTTATAAAATTTGTCTTCTTCCTGGAGATGGCATTGGTCCAGAAATCATTGCTGAAGGTGTAAAAGTACTCAATGCAGTTGGTGCAAAGTACGACACGGTATTTGAGTGCGAAGAAGCTCTCATTGGTGGTTGCGCTATTGATGCAACTGGCAATCCTCTTCCTGATGAAACGCTTGAAATTGCTAAAGCTTCTGATGCAGTTTTGCTTGCTGCTGTTGGTGGTCCTAAGTGGGACACTACCGATTCCACTAAGCCACGTCCTGAGCAGGGTCTTTTGAAGATTCGCAAAGAATTGGGCTTGTATGCAAACTTGCGTCCGGTAAAAATCTTCAATGCACTTGCAGACGCATCTACCTTGAAGCCAGAAGTTATTGACGGCGTTGACTGCGTTATTGTTCGTGAACTTACTGGTGGTTTGTATTTTGGCGAACGTCATCGTGAATATGACGTAGAAGGTGCAGGCGTACAGGGCGCAAAAGGTCAGCGTGCGGTTGATACCTTGATGTATAACGAATATGAAGTAGAACGCATTGTTCGCCATGCATTTGAAACGGCACGTAAGCGTGGTGGCAAGGTTCACTCTGTTGATAAGGCAAACGTTTTGGATACTTCTCGTATGTGGCGTGAGATTGCTCACAAAATCAGCGAGGAATATCCTGATGTTGAATTGGCGGATATGTTGGTTGACAATGCCGCAATGCAGCTCATCAACTATCCAAAGCAGTTTGACGTTATCGTAACTGAAAACATGTTTGGTGACATTCTCTCTGACGAAGCTTCTATGCTCACTGGTTCTTTGGGAATGCTTGCATCTGCTTCTTTGGGCGATGGCACCGCATTGTATGAGCCAAGCCATGGTTCTGCTCCTGACATTGCAGGTCAGGGAATTGCAAACCCACTGGCACAGATTTTGTCAGTTGAGATGATGCTTCGCTATACCTTCAATATGACTGAAGCTGCTGATGATGTTGCTAATGCAGTTGATGCCGTATTGAATGACGGTTGGAGAACCGGTGATATCAAGAACGCTGAAACTCCAGCTGATAAGGTAGTTGGCACTGAAGCTATGGGTGATTTGGTAGTTAAGTACCTTGCGTAATCACTCACATTCGATAAACGTATTAAGTACTAGTAGGCACAAGTAAGGATACTAATGGCACTTAAAACCCCAACGGGTACCTTTGATATGCTTCCTGCTGAAGCACTTTTTTGGCAGTCCTTTAAGGGCAAGGCTCAAGAGATTTTTGGCCGCTATGGTTACTTGCCAATTGAGACGCCTTTATTTGAACAGACTGAATTGTTTGTTCGTGGTATTGGCGAAGCTACGGACGTAGTTTCAAAAGAAATGTTCAGCGTTATTTCTGGCGGTAATATGGCAAAACTTATGGCAGGAGAGAAAGTT
>JBJEKV010000155.1:0-2722 GCA_051878815.1 Anaerotardibacter sp.
TCTGGCAACCATCCTCATAAGTATAAGTAATCTTCTTCCAAATACCTACGGCATCAGCATGCTGCTGCGGAGCTTCCACTTCAATCCTGATGGGGAATTCATTATCTTTACCCAACAGATACTGAATCGGGTCAAGATAGTGCTGACCCATATCGGCCAAACCACCACCATCATAATCCCAATATCCGCGGAATGTCTGATGAACACGATGAGAGTTATAAGGTTTGTAAGGAGCCGGACCGAGCCACATATCATAGTCCAACTCTGCAGGAACTTGTTCAGGCACCAAGTTTTCCTTACCAACCCAGAAGAACTTCCATGCAAAACCTGTAGTTCCGGAAACGATAAACTTCAAAGGCCAGCCCAACAAGCCACTATCAACCAGTTTCTTCAAGGGCTGAACAGTTGTACCCAAACCATAGAACGTGTCAGTGAAACGGAACCAAGTGTTCAAACGGAAAATTCGATTGTAACGCTTCACAGCTTCTACAACGCGCTTTCCTTCACCAATCGTTCTGGTCATCGGCTTTTCACACCAAATATCCTTACCGGCTTTAGCAGCTTCAACCGCCATTAAAGCATGCCAATGAGGAGGAGTTGCAACGTGAACTACATCAACATTAGGATCCTTAATCAGATCACGGAAGTCATGATAAGAAGCCACATCTTCATTGAAACGTTTTTTCGCCATATCAACGGCACGATTCAAGTGATTCTTATCTACATCACATACCGCAACTAACTTGCAGGCCTTATCACTGGTGAAATGGTAAGAAGAGGTACCGATACCTCCCACACCGATAATTCCTTTTGTTAACTGATCACTGGGAGGTATATATCCCTTACCTCCTAACACGTGACGCGGTACGATGGAGAAGATTCCAGCAGCGCCCAGTGTTTTCAAAAACGTTCTTCTATTCGTTTTCATATTTAGGCAAATTGAATGATTATTATATATTAGTTGTTATAAATCTCTTACGTAAATATCTCTAAAGTAAGTCAAACTTCCATGAGCTTGCAATTCAATCTGCTCTACGGGGAAAATGGGCAGCGAACGATTCCAATAGTTCTCCAACACTACGTTATCAACTACCGTAACGCCGTTCAACTTAACAGTCACCTTATCACCAACCATTTTGATGTAGAAACTGTTCCATTCGCCCAATTTATTATCGGCCACCTGCTTAGGCTTACTTTCATTCTTCTGGTTGTTATACAATCCGCCGGAACCAACCTGTGCGCCTACGTTAACACGCGCAATGTCCCAAATTTGAACCTGGGGAGTTCCACGCAAATAGATACCTGCATCCGGCTCTTTTCCATTTGGATCAAGCTTCCAGTCTACATACATTTCAAAATCAGCATACGGACGAACAGTGCAAAGATTATCAAAGCCGGTACCAACGTATGCCAGCAAACCATTTTCAACTTTCCAGTCCTTGCGCATCATCTCGTCAGCCTTCAACTGAGCTTGCACCAAAGCCTCGGGTGTCATCTTAGCACGTGCAATCGGATTCTGAACCAAACCCTTCCAACCTGTCAAGTCCTTTCCATTGAATATAGAAACAAAACCTACTTCCTTGGCGCAAGTTTCCTGCAAATAAGCTAAAATAGCCTTACGCTGACCGCCGCCCAAAATATTCATGGCTTGACGCAACCAACAGCGGGTATTTTCTCCATTATATTCCTTATGACCCAAAGCTATATCAGCAACAGCCTGAGCCGCAACTTTCTCAAGACCTTTTACATCCAGGTACTTGGCCGCCGTGGTCATACCCAAAAAGGTTCCGGTTTTACCAATTTCAGCAATCAATTTCTTCTTCTCAGCATCATTTTGAGATTTCTCTAATTGATTACGCAACTGTATCAATTGTCCCTCAGGAGTTTTTGACTGGTCAATAGCTTGTGCATTGACATGTACTACACTACCCCATACAAATAGGGCCAAACATACTGCAGAGAATCTATTCATTGGAATAAGATTCGTCAGGAATTCACGAATATGCATATATCTATTTCTTAATTATATTGAATCTTCTATTTGTGAGACTATAAGACGCCTTTAGCAAAGCCTATAAATCGGTTGCTAAATTATAACAAAAATCTCATATGTCAAAACGAAACCTAAGAAAAGGCCAAAGGTTCAATAGTTTTTAGAATTACTTTAAGAAAAGAAAAACTAATCCGCCTACCAAATATGGTAATTATTTATATTTAGCTATTAATTATGTCATTATGCTCTTGCAGATCATCCATATCAAACTCGGATTTATCAAAAGCATTTACGCTTTGATAATACTTAAACACATCAGTAAGAACTTGGCGCATATAACGGTCTTCTATAACGTGATCTGACACTCGTGCACGATTTTTCAATCGTTCCAACACGATTTTAGCTGCTTGTTGGTGACTTTCCTTCTTTGAATAGCCTCGACCACTCCCCATCAAATGTCCTTCAATAATTACAGAAGAACTAAAAGGTGGTTTTTTTCCATTCACTGAAGAATATTCATGTGTATCAAACTCTATCTCCAAATGATACTTCTGACACCATTCCAGCAATAGACTCTTAAAATTTTGTTCATTTTGTTCTAATGACCTTGGATTAAGGTAGCCACGCTCTATCAAGCTCATAAAAAAGCGCTGACAACACCGGTAACCTCTATCAAGATAGGCAGCACCCACCAAATTTACGCATAGTATTCGTCATGCATATATTCAT
>JBJEKV010000156.1:0-2705 GCA_051878815.1 Anaerotardibacter sp.
CCAGTATCTGTTTCTATTAATGAGGCAGTTAATTTAGCAAAAGATTTTGGTGGGGAAGATTCTCCTCGTTTCGTTAATGGTATTTTAGGCCGCATTGCTCTTTTGATTGAAGGAACAGAGAATGCCTAATGAATCGGGAATGAATTATCAGGAGATAAAGACACGTTTAGATGAAATCGTTGATTTAGTAAGCGATGACTCTTTAGCTCTTGATGATGCGTTGAGTCTTTACGAAGAGGCGGTTAGTCTTGGTTTGCAAGCATCTAATCTTCTCGAAAAAGATTTATCTGAAGAAGAGACTCAGGGTGAGGTTGTAAGTACTCTAGCTGAAGAAGGTTCTACAGAGACTATCGCAGAAGACTTTTCATAACCGCTCATTCCACTGCATACCTACTTACTTTTAAGGTTTTTCGCTATGAAAAAACGAATTCTTGACACTATTAATTCACCAGAAGTTTTAAAGCTTCTTAATAATCGTGAATTAACTACGCTTGCCCAAGAAATCCGTGAAGAGATTATTCAAACTACCTCTCAAACGGGTGGTCATGTTGCTTCTTCTTTGGGTGCAGTTGATTTAATTGTTGCTGTTCATTCCTTAATCAATTCACCTAAAGATAAGTTTATCTTCGACGTAGGTCATCAGTCCTATGCTCATATGCTTCTTACAGGACGTAAAGACGAATTCAAGACTTTGCGTCAGTATGAAGGATTATCAGGCTTCCCAAAGCCAAGCAGTAATCCTCATGACGTTCATCCATCTGGCCATGCTTCAGACTCCCTTTCGGTAGCTTGTGGTTTAGCGCGTGCACGTGATCTTGATGGGGGAAATAACAAGATTGTGGCCCTCATTGGTGATGCGTCGCTGGGCGGCGGTATGGCGTTTGAGGCCTTGAATGATATCGGACAGGCTCAAACTCCGCTTGTTATCATTTTGAATGACAATGAAATGTCAATTTCTCATAATGTTGGTGCTATGGCGTACCATCTTGGCCAGGTGAGAACAACTTCTCACTATCGCAGAAATCGTGACTTGCTTCAGGACTTTATGGAAACGCGTGTTCCTGGTGGCAAAGCACTCGTGTATTTAGGAAAGAGTGCTAAAGAATCCGTTAAGCAGTTTGTCCTTCCTGAAGGAATGCTTTTCGAAAACTTAGGCATTGTTTGCACGCCTCCGGTTGATGGCCATAATATTGCACTTTTGAGAGAAGTAATTGGCCATGCCCTTACTCTCAATTACCCAGTATTAGTTCACGTGGTAACAAAGAAGGGTATTGGATACAAACCTGCTGAAGATAATCCATCGAAGTTCCATGGTGTTGGTCCATATGAGATTTCAACAGGTAAGCCAAAGAAAAAGGCTTCTGATATTCTTACCTATACGCAGGCGTTTGGTACTTCGTTAATTAAGGAAGCAAAAGAAGATAAAAACATTGTTGCTATTACTGCAGCAATGACAGACGGTACGGGTCTTGCTGAATTCGGAAAGGAATTTCCTAAACGTCTCTTTGATGTGGGTATTGCGGAAGGTCACGCCGTAGGTATGGCCAGTGGTTTGGCAACAGGTGGCAAGAAGCCGGTTGTTTGCCTCTATTCCACCTTCTTGCAGCGTGCGTTTGACCAAGCAATTATCAATTGCGCACTTCCAAAGTTTAATGTGGTGTTCGCTATTGATAGAGGAGGCTTGGTTGGAGATGATGGTCCAACTCATCATGGCGTATTCGATATCGCGTATATGCGCATGATTCCAAATATGAAGGTTCTTGCTCCTTGCGATGAAGCAGAGCTTGCTTGCGCCCTCCACACGGCACTTAAGCTCGAAGGTCCGGTGTCTCTTCGCTATCCTCGCGGAGAAGCAGCAGGTACTCCTTTGCCAGATAATCCTGAAATGCTTGAAGTGGGCAAGTCACGTCTTTTGAAAGAAGGCTCCGACGTTGCCATTCTATCCTTTGGTCGCATGACACTTAATGCGCTCGAGGCAGCATCGCTCTTGGAAAAAGAGGGGATTAGCGTTTCGGTTCGCGATATGCGTTGGATTAAGCCTCTTGATTACGAAGCAATTAAGGCTGATTGTGCTGCAAAGGCAGTAATTACCCTTGAAGAGGGCGTTGTTAAGGGCGGAATTGGCGAAGAGGTTGCTTCTTATATTGATCAGTTGGTTTTGGATAACGAAATTGATCGTGCGCCTTTTGTTGAAGTGATGGGCTTACCTGATTCCTTTATTCCTCAAGGAAAGGTAGAACAGCTCTTTAAGGACCTTGGTTTAGACGCTGAAGGGATTGCGCAACGCATTAAAGCGTGTCTTTCGGGCTCCTAAGGGGAAAGTTTCGAATCTTCCTAATTGGTAAGAGGAAAGACAACGCGTGCCTTTGGATTGAAAGGACTAAACCGTTTCATACTTTTTTGGCCCTTTCCATAAGAATGTTTCGCGTTCCTCTAATTGTTAAGAGATGCGTGATAAAAGGCTCATTACGAGAAAGCAATTGTTACGTAAAAGCACTTTATTTATGAAACAAATACATCTGTATTAACAAATACCGCATTGAAAAATGCGGTATTTGTTTCTTTTTGCTCAATAAATTGCCTGTTTTAGCCAAAATGTTTCCTGTTTTTGTTAAAAATCACTGGTTTAACCCGTTTTAACCCTGTTTTGACTCGTTTCACGTCAGTTTTGATTTCAGAAAAATTTCGAATTTTTTTGACGAACA
>JBJEKV010000157.1:0-11701 GCA_051878815.1 Anaerotardibacter sp.
GGAAATGAGCGGCAAGCTTTCGTACTAATTCGCGAAAATCAACGCGTTCTTCCGCTTCGAAATAAAATACCGCCTTATCACCATCAAACAAGAATTCGACAGCCACAGGGTGCATATCGCTATTTGTTTCAAGTGCGAACTCTTTGAAAATGCGCAGAGACTCTTCGCCTTTAATGCGTAATTCCTCAGCCTTTTCGCAATCTTGCTCGGTTGCAATGCGCAACACCGGCTTGAGAGGAGACTTAAGTTGCTCAATCAACTCTTCACTTACGTCAAGAATTTCAGAGGTTGCACAACCAAACTCGTTTCCTCGTTCAGTTGAAACAATTACCTTATCTCCTTCATGTATATCTAAATCGGTTGGATCAAACCAAAGTACTTTCGGTCCAATCTGCAGCTTAATGGGCGCTACCCGAACCATATAAAACCTTTCTTATCGTAAAAAGAAGTGCATCCAGACAAGTTTCTGGTGACACATTATATTGTATAGCTTCATCAGTTTTGCGCGCTTCATCGAGTGCTCTCATAATCTGCGCTAAATCAGCACCTTCCGCGGCCTGACAAAGCTGTTCGAATCTATCAACGTTGACGCAATACTCTTGAGTACCCGCCACAATCATCATGATATCCCTCAGCCAGCTTCTTACTACAGAAGTAAGTTGACCAAGTGCATCAAAGGTGGCTTGGGTGAGCGCTCGTTTGTTTCTCATTTCAATCTGGCGAATAGCTGAACGAGACAAATACTCCGCCGATTCGTTCAGGTATTCGTTCTGCTCTTGACGAACGTTATCCAACGGTGCTTTTGCACGCTCAATTAAGTCTTGGGCGTATTGGAGAACATCAGCATCATCGCAGACGCGCAGACTCTCCAGAACATCAATTACTTCTCGGCGAAATTCGAAGCGTTCAGAAGATTTAGCAAAAGAGATAGCTTTGGTAAGAGAACCATCACAAGCAGAAAGCGCGATGCGCGCGTTCAACTGGCTCACGCCCGTATTCTGCATAAGAATGCCAACCGATTCTGATTCAGGAATAGGCCTAAACGGAATAAGCTGACAACGGGAAACCACCGTAGGAAGTACCGCATCAACAGTTCTTCCCATAAGAATAAAGACCACGTCTTCAAGTGGCTCTTCAAGTGTTTTCAAAAACGCATTTGCCGGCTGAACACCCAGCAAGTCAGCTCTATCAATAATGTAGACTTTCTTTCGTGCTTGAACAGGAGCAAGCATTGAATCGGCCACAACTTCTCTGATTTGCTCAACCAGATAGCCACGCGCTCCTTCAGGAGCTAAGTAATGAATATCAGGATGTTTGTGTGCTTTTGCCTGATTACAATCCTTGCAGCTATTACAACCGCTTTTCTCGCACACAATTGCTTGGGCAAACGCCCATGCGGCAAATGTTTTACTTGAACCAGCTGGCCCGGTAAACAAATACGCATGGGAAATGGAATTGTTTTTTACTGTTGCGCGAAAAAAAGACCTAACCCGTGGCTGTCCATATATACCGTCAAAAATATCCGGCATAAAGAATTATCCTTCCACCTGATTGATGGAAGCTTTTTCGTCAGTATTGCGCTCTAAAATTGGAGCAAAAAAGCTCTCATCCCAAACGGGAGAATCTTCGCCCCAACCAAATACATCTTTAAGCTCAGAAAAAATTGCACGAGCGGTCACATTTTTAGCATTCGCAGAAGAAACAACGCGAATACGCTCTGGATTCTGGGAAGCAATACGCATAAAACCAGCGTTTACACGCGCATGAAAATCTACGCCTGCCAATTCAAGACGGTCTGCTCCATGATGGGTTGCACGCTCTAAACCTTCTTCAGGAGACGCTTCAGTGGTGAGCAAAATAGTGCGACAAGGATGCGTTCCCTGAACCGCAAAGCTGTTTGCTTGGCGAACAAAACTCTCTGGCAAACCGCGTCCATATACCTGGTAAGCAATAGTTGAGTCATAAAAACGATCCAACAGAACAACGGCACCACGCGCAAGAGCAGGAATGATTACTTCCTTGATAATCTGCGCACGTGCCGCTTCGTAAATAAGAAGCTCTGTCTGATCGGACATATTTCCGTTTTCTGGATTAAGGACAATAGAGCGAAGTCCTTCACCAATAGCAGTGCCACCTGGTTCACGAAGGCACAAAACTTCGTAACCCATTGCACGAAGTTTTGATGCCAAAAATGTGATGTGGGTTGTTTTACCAGCGCCGTCTCCTCCCTCAAAGGTAATGAAGATACCAGCGCCGACTTCCTTTTTATCTTCCGACACGATTGTCCTAACGTACGATGTCGTAAATGTCGTCACCGCTGGTGTCAATACCGACGAAAACAGGGAAATCTTTTACGGTGATCTTACGAAGTGCCTCAGTTCCTAAATCATCATAAGCAACTACCTCAGCAGAAGTAACGCATTTTGCAAGAAGTGCTGCTGCTCCACCAGGAGCAACAAAGTATACCGAAGAGTATTCAACGCATGCATTACGTACTTCTTCAGAGCGGTAGCCCTTACCAATGGTGCCAACAATGCCCATTTCATACAGTTTAGGAGCAGCAAAGTCCATACGAGAAGAAGTGGTTGGTCCAATAGAACCAAAAGGCCTACCTGCTGCTGCAGGAGTAGGACCTGCATAGAAGATAATCTGACCTGATAATCCGTAAGGAAGAGACTGGTCGTGACCAATTTCTTCTAAAAGACGCATATGGCCCGCATCGCGCAATACGAATAAGGTACCGGTCAAATAGCACAAATCGCCCGCTTTAAGAGAACGAGCGTCAATTCGGCTCAGAGGTAAAGAGATTTTCTTAGAGTTCAACGGTAACCCTCCTCATTGCTGAACAGCCCATATTGATTGCAACTGGAAGAGCAGCAATGTGACATGGAGCCGTCATAACACGAACACCTAATGCAGTAGTATCTCCACCGAAGGCGCCTGGTCCAATTCCGGTTGCGTTTACTGCTTCAAGCAATTCCTTTTCGAAAGCAGCAACCTGTGGATCAGGAGATTCAACATTTAATGGCCTCATAAGTGCGCGCTTTGCAAGGTTTGGAACCTTATCGAAGGTAGAACCTACGCCAACACCAATAACCAAAGGAGGGCATGCATTAGCTGCCTTTTCCTTTACGCACTTAACTACCTCATCAATAACGCCCTGCTTTCCTGCGCTTGGAGGAAGCATTGCAACACGACTTGCGTTATCAGATCCGCCACCCTTAAGCATGATGTGAAGGCGGCAAACACCTGGCTCGAAAGGAGCAAAACGCAATTCGCAAAATGCAGGAGTATTAGTTCCCGTATTGGTGCGATCAAAGAGCGCATCCTTAACAAGAGATTTGCGAAGCTTAAGATTTTTGTATGCAATAGCAACTGCTTCATCTGCAGTTGCGAAAACATTACCATTAAGGCTTACGTCAGGACCAACTTCGAGGCAAACCCAAACGGTGCCCGTATCCTGGCAAAGAGGAACATGATCCGTTGCAGCAATTTTTGCATTTTCAAGAAGCTGATCAAGAATGATCTGAGCACGAGGATTTGTTTCTTTTTCTCGCGCTGCTTCCAAGGCTTCTCGCACGTCATAAGGCAATACATTAGCCAAGCGAGGAATCTGCATAAGTAATGCGTTAGAAATAGTATTCGAAGAAATAATTTTCATAAGATAACCTGTTCAAAAATAGGCAACAAGCACGATAGACAATTCGCTATACATAAGAAAGTATACTCTAGCTCAGCAAAGTTTGCTTCCTCTCAGAGCAAAATTCACAGCCTAACCCTTACCTAATCCCCTCTTTTTGCCCTATTGGGGTTTTATGGCACGCTTTTTTCGCCAAAAAGCTGCCATTTTGAACGCGATTTCAAAGAGCAAAAACCCACTAAAAAAGGCTAAATGTATCATTTAGCCTTTTCATAATTAGACACCTTGTTAGGTTTATTTCAGAGCTGCGTTCTGAGCGAAGAGTGGAAAACTTCCTTTCAGTACTACGCTTCAGCAAAAACGAGCCTGCTTTTAAACACTGCGGTTTCGGAGAACAAAGCCCCTTTCCAACACCGCGCTTTAGTACAACGTAGTAAAGCCGCTTTCATCCAAATCAAGTTCGCCAAAGTACTGAACGAAATCAAGACCTAAATATTCACACATCTGCTTCATTTCGATAACGGTCTTAACGTCAACGGCAACGCCTTCTTCCATTGCGCGCTCAACTGCTTCAACTTCCTTGTCACCGGCAACGAAGATGCGGTCATGACCTTCTGCCTTAGGAGCATCACGCAATTCCTGCAAGAAGGTGGAGAAATGCTTCTTCATTTCTTCTGCATCGCCAAATGCTGCTGGGTCAATAACCATAAATCCGTGGCACGTTCCACCCTTGCCATCGGTGTGGGTGTGATTGGAAGTCAAACCCTGGGACAAGATAGAGCAGAAGATTTCGCAAATCATGCCATAACCAAAGCCCTTGTGAGAACCAGTTACTTCTTCAGACTGACCTAAAGGCATGATGCCGCCGCCTGCCTTAGAGAGAATGTTCTTCAATACATCCTCAGCGTCGTTGGAAGGACGACCATTCTTATCAAGAGCCCATCCATCAGGCAATTCTTTTTCTGCCTTGCGATACATTTCCAATTTACCGCGGGTTACTACGGTAGTGGAAGCATCGTAGATGAAAGGATGAGGATCAGCAGGAACCGCAAATGCAATTGGGTTGGAGCCAAGCATTGCCTTTGAAGCAAAGGTTGGAACCATGATTGCCTCAGAGTTGGTAAAGGACATACCAATTAATCCCTGGTCAACTGCCATTTTTGCATAATAACCTGCGATGCCATAATGGTTTGAATTACGAACAGAAACAACTGCCATACCAACGTTTTTAGCTTTTTCAATACAGGTTTCCATAGCAAACTTAGAAATAAGCTGACCCATACCGTCATGGCCATCAATAACTGCAGAAACTGGGCTTTCGAAAACAATCTCTGGCTTAGCAGATGGCTTAATCATGCCCTGCTCGATGCCTTTATGATAACGACTCAAGCGCTGCATACCATGAGACTCAATTCCGAACTTATCGGAAAGAAGAAGAACATCAGTAATAGTCTGAGCCTCCTGTGGCGTAAAACCAAACTTCTCGAAAGCGTCATTACAGAACTTTTCAAGAAGATCTACTTTGAAATACATATGAGCCACGTTACTTCACATCCTCTATTTGAATATGGCTTGTAAACCTTTTTACTACTTAATCAGTTTTTCTATTATAAGACCTGCGTGCTTTTTATTCGCTAAGCACGGGCCATCTTTTCTCTCCGCTTTGCGAATCGCTTATTATTCTCTCTGCTATTCGCTCAACTACTCACTTTTAGAAGCAGCCTTAGCGGTTGTCTTCTTGGTAGTTTTCTTAGCGGTTGTTTTCTTGCGCGTTGTCTTTGTGCTCTTAGCCTTCTTTTCGGCTTTCTCTTTTGCTGCCTTTTCCTTTTCAGGACAAGAAGGATTTGGGCAAAGCTTCCAAGGACCACGCTGGGTTGAAACAATTACGAGCGGTGCGCCACAACCTTCGCAAACCTCACCCGTTGCTGTTAAGGCGCCATACTGAGGAAGCGGATAACCCGTGTTGCACTCTTCGTAGTTTTCACAGCGAATAAAGCGCTTCAACGTACGAGGGTTCTTCTTCGCAATCAGCTTCCCTTGACGACCTTGCTCCCTACAAGCCAAACATTCGCCCACTTCTAAATCGGGCTCTTTGTTTGTCTCGCATTCAGGATCAATGCATAAGGTTCGAGGTTTAGAACGGAATGCCGTTACCTTAATTTGAGGCATGCCACACGTTGGACATTTTTCCTCTAAGGCTTCAATCTTTCCCTTTGGAAGCGGATAAGTCACATCGCAGTCAGGCCATCCCGCGCATCCAATAAACATGGAACGAGTTTTTTGCGAAGTGCGAAGCTGTAAGTCTTTTCCGCATTTTGGACATGGACCTACATACGCATCGGCAGCTACCGCATCAGCCAACGCTTCCTTCACTTCTTCAGAGTGAGGAATCAAGTTGGAAAGCTCGTGAGAGAGCAAGCTACGAGAATGATTTACAACATCAATCTTTTCACGCTCTCCTTGCGCAATAGAGCTCATCTCCGCTTCAAGATTAGCCGTCATGTCAGGACTGGTAATACTTGGGGCAAATTTTCCTAATGCATCAATTACCGCAATACCCAACTGAGAAGGCTCGATAGGATCATTCTGAATGTACTTTACGGTATACAAGCGCTCAATGATGGAATGGCGCGTGGATTTAGTTCCCAATCCAAGCTTTTCCATCTCTGAAATTAAGCGACCTTGCGAATAGCGTGCTGGAGGCTCGGTCTGCTTCTGGGTAATAGTAGCTCCCTGGAACGAAAGGGTGTCTCCCTTTGCCATTGGAGGAATCTGCTCGTCCTTTTTAAGGCCGTATGGATAGATACCTCTAAAGCCTGGCTCTACCAATACATCACCCTTAAGGATGAATGGTTCGCTATTAACCTCAAGGGTTACTTTCGTGTTCTCCACTACCGCAGCATCAGACAAGGTTGCCATAAAGCGGCGTGCAATCAAGTTGTACAAACGGTATGCCTGAGGAGGCAAGTCCCCCGGATTAGCAAGATTAGTAGGATGAATTGGTGGATGGTCGGTTGTTTCCGTTTTACCACGCGTTGGCTTTAAACTTGGCTTAGCCAAAAGCATGCGAACATGCTCTTCGTAAGCAGGATTTCCTGCAAGCCTATTCAAAATGCCCTTAATGTCTAAGGATTTTGGATAAACCGTATTGTCTACACGAGGATACGAAATATAACCATCCATATAAAGACTCTCAGCAAGACGCATAGTTGTTGCAGGGGAAATACCTTCTGCACTTGCTGCAGTCATCAAAGAGGTTGTGTTAAACGGAATAGGTGGATTGACTTTTCTACGCTTAACATCAACAGCAGAAACACTTCCCTCGGTTTGACCTTCGAGGGCCTCCATAACCTTATCCGCAACAGCCTTTTCTTTGAAGCGAGCAGTTGCATGATTGATGAGAAGTGGCTGCTTTTCGCTATTAAACGTACCGCGGATTACCCAGTAATCTTCTGGGACGAAGTTTAAGCGCTCGCGCTCTTTTTCAACAATGAGCGCAAGTGTTGGTGTCTGAACACGACCAGAGCTGCGAACGTTTCCATATCCTGCAAACTTCACCAAGGTAAGGAAGCGTGTTAAAACCGCACCCCAAATAAGATCGATGTCTTGCCTGGAAGCACCCGCCTGAGCTAGACAGGTATCAAGCTCAACCAGGTTAGTAAACGCATGAGTGATTTCTTCTTTGGTAATAGCGGAATAACGAGCACGCCAAATTGGAGCGGTTTCGTTTACTTCTTTCACGCAAGAATAAACATCAGAACCAATCAACTCACCTTCGCGGTCGAAGTCAGTTGCGATAATGATGGAATCAGCTTTTTTCGCCAAATTCTTCAAAGAACGGATGATTTCTTTTTCTTTAGGAAGCTTTTCGATTGGCGCATACACTAAATAAGGAAGAGCCTCCATCTTCCATAACTTAAGCTCAACGCCGTCAGGAGTAAAAGGCTTCTTTTTCTTGAAAGGAGGACGAGGCAACTCTTTAGGAATGTCAGCCTCTACCACTTCGCCGTTTTCATCAACGCCGCGCCAACCGCCACGCTTTTTGAAAACTAACTGTGGGACAAAATTTGGTTCAAGAATGTGGCCGCGCATACCAATGGTTACCCAGTCTTCTCCGTCACGCTCGAAACGATAAACCGGAGTGGAGTACACTTTGTCAGCTTTTGGTTTTGAGACACCTAAAAGCTCCGCGATTTTTTGCGCAGCAATATTTTTCTCTGTTACAACTAATTTCACACGATTCCCCTTCTCTAGATTTAACGTGCGCGGGGTATAACCAGTTAGCAAAAATATGCTAACTGTTTCGATAGAATACACGAAACTGAAGAGAAATAAAGCGAAAAGTTGAGGCTGCTGCCCTTTAACAAGAGCAAGAATTTGGATTTTCTTCGGTGTTTGCTACGATTTCTAGGGCCTTAAGCGCGCAATAAAGCTGAGTATCATCAGGCTCATTGGTGGTGAGATACTGCATTTGCATGCCAGGCCAAAGGATGATTTTTACCAGGGGATTATCAGGGTGAGATCCTGCCCACTTTACGGTAATTTCGTACGAAACTCCTGCAATGAGCGGCAAGAAAAGCAACCGGCACGCTAAAACAATAAGGAATTTTAGCGTGCTATCTTCTACCCCAAGCCACAAGATAAATCCATCAAGCGGGATAAGGGTGTAAACAAGAATTGCAATAATCATCACCATGATAAGAAACGCCGTTCCGCAGCGAACATGGAGACGAGGGAATTTGCGCGCATTTTCAGGAGTAAGCTCCAACCCGTGCTCAAAGCAATGGATAGCTTTATGCTCGGCACCGTGATATGCAAACATGCGTTTAATATCTTTCATGCGGCCAATAAGCCAAACATAGAAAACAAACACCGCCACACGGCAAACGCCGTCAACGCAGTTCCACAAGAATGGATTGGAATCGTAATCACCAATCAAGAGGTTTGAAATTGCAGCAGGAGCAAGAATGAAGAGCGCAACACCTAGGGTAATTCCCAAGATTGCCGAGATAATCATTTCTTTTGTGCCAAAGGTGTCATCATCAGCTGTTTCTCTTTCTTTAGCTGATAAATTATCTTTAATGGTCGTATCTTGAGAAGCGTTATTCTTGCCATCAGCATCCAAGAAAGATTCTTCTGAGCTTTCGCCCTTAGAGTCTTTGTCTGAGCCCTTATTCTTAGAATCCTCTTCAATCTCCCACTCCATGAAAGCATGAGTAGCAGAAACTTCGAGCGCTTTATATCCAAGCATGAGCGAATCAAACAAGGCAACGCAGCCTCTTACGAAAGGCCACTGGCAAATCTTTGGCCTTCCCTGCTTTTTTGAAAGAGGATTGCACTCAGAGTAGTAGGAATCTACGCCATCTCGAACCACGACAGACCAATGGGTTTTACCGCGCATCATTACACCCTCAATGAGGGCCTGACCGCCAATATGTGTCTTATTTGCGCCATCTTCTAAGAAGGCACGATTTGCTTCTGATTTACCCATTGAGCATCTTTTCTGGTAGCTACTTACAACTAAGCAAAACTTAGTCTCGCACAACCTTTGGATAAGGGTTTCCGCAGGTCATCTTTCCTTCAGGACAAGGACCGCTAATGCATGGCGCACCCGCATCCATAAAGATATAAGGAGCTGTTGGCTTCACGAGCTCAAGCATTTTGTGAGCCATTTCGCGAATTTCCCACTGAGCACGATTGCAGCAACGAAGATTAAAGAAGTGAAGAAGCTCTCTAATGTTCATTGTGATTACAATCTTAGTTTCGGCTGCATTAGGGAGAAGATAGCGTGCATCTTCAGCAGGAACACCTGCTGCCAAAAGCTTCTGATATGCCTCAGAGATTTCCTGGATAGTCTGATCAAAAATCTCTTCAGTCTCTTTAGAAGCTTTTACCGATTCAGGCTTAATAAAGCCAAGTTCTTCCGTAAAAGAAACGTAGCGCTGAGACTGTTGGTTGAAAGAAGCCAAACGATGGCGAACAAGCTGATGAGTGAGGGCACGAGAAACGCCATCAACCGCAAAGGTATAGCTTACGTGTTCCAATGCGGAATAGTGGCCTGACTTCATGATAGTAGCAAGAACACTTTTTACTCGATCTTCTGGCATAGTCTCCATGAGCTCTTTTGCACCAACCGGGGCATAACAGAGTCTTGCAGCGGTTGCCACCGCGCGTTGAGGATCTTCAGGATATTGCAACAATTCAACATTCATAGCACTACTCCAAAATGGTAGAAAATAATTGAGAGCTTACTTACCGTAAGCTCTCATCATAAAACAAAACCACCGGCCGCATAAGCAGACCGGTGGAAATACATACAAGAACCGAGGGACGGCTATTATTCTGCAGCTTCCTCTGCAGCAGCTTCCTCAACAACCTCAGCAGGTGCCTCTTCTACAGCAGGAGCAGCTTCTTCTGCCTTCTTAGAATATTCAGCAGCACGAGCAGCCTTTGCAGCAGCCTTAGCTTCACGCTCAGCCTTCTTTGCAGCTTCAGCAGCAGCAACTGCAGCAGCGCGTTCTGCCTTCTTTGCAGCTTCACGAGCAGCAACAGCCTGAGTTGCAGAACCGAACTTATCAGCAAAGCGCTGTACACGTCCGCCAGTGTCGATAAGCTTCTGAGTACCAGTAAAGAATGGGTGGCATGCAGAGCAGATGTCTACACGGATTTCAGCCTTAGTAGAGCGAGTCTGGAAAGTGTTGCCGCAAGTACAAGATACGGTGCAGTCAACGTAATCTGGATGGATATCTTTTTTCATTTAATTAACTCCTTAATAACTCACCTTGGTTTCCGACCAAGATGAAGACAAGCTAAATTAGTATATCATGCAACCAACATTATTCAAGAATAAATTGAAGCAAAATGCCTATTTCTTGAACTGAGATTCATGAGCGCGGAAGAAGTCTGTTCTTGGAGGAAGTTCACGTACTAAGTGACGTCCTTCGTTAAGCTCAGAAGCAGTGCAAAGTTCTTCCATGCTGTCAAAATCGTAGTTCCAGCTAAAGAAATCCTCGAATGAGAAGTTCATGTAATCACAGATCTTTTCAGTACCCGCAGGAACAACAGGATGCATGAGTAAGGTTGCAATGCGAAGCAAGAAGAAGGAATCAATCAATACTTGACGACGAAGTGCTTCATCTCCTTCAGTTTCGGCTTGCTTGATGCCGCTTGACCAATACTTATTTGACCAGCGAATGAAGTCTTCCATGATTGTCATGATTGAATGGAGATCAACCTTGTACATGGTTTCGTCATAGGTGGTCATGGTCTTATATACCTGATCCAATACTTCCTTCGAAACAGAACCGAGAGGCATATAGCCTTCAAAATTGTTCTTTGCCTCATAGAAGCAGCTGCGTGCAAGACGATTGAATACCTTCGTCAATAATGCACCCTCTTTAAGCGCTGGGTCAGCAATGCGAGGATTATCGCGCTTTTCTGGATCGGTTTCGAACGCCTTTGGCTTAAAACCAACCGACTTCTGATCGAGTGCCAAAGCGAGCCAATGAGCACGCAATTGCTCAACGGTATAGTGCTCAAGAAGCTCATCAGCTGTTGGAGGCTTTACTGCAGAAGAGGAAGAAGCTTTCTTGTCACCAAAGAGAATGTGGTGGTTAGCAATAAGAACGGTTTGCTGAAGCTCCCCTTCTGGCGCATCCGCTACAACGTCATCTGCATTCTGGAGAGCCGCGAACAAAGCAGGCTGAGCAACACCATAGAAGTAAAGATTGTCCTGTCCAATAAACTGGAAGACCTTTGCATCCTTAGCGCACCAGAATTTTCTCCATAATGCACGAGAATATCCTTCTTTATCATTGCGAGGCATCGTGAAAGACAATGGTGCCCACAAGCTTTCCGGCCAGCACCAAACGGTCAAACCATCAACGTCTTCGATAACAGGAACCTTCACACCCCAGCTTGCATTACCAGAAATGCGGAATGGAACGAGTGCCTTACCTGTTCTAAAACGAATACCTTCGGCACCCAAAATAGTACGTGCTTCGTCACGATCTTTTACGTTAGCGAATTCAATTTCGAAGCTCTGCTTGCCTTTTTCTGCAT
>JBJEKV010000158.1:0-11697 GCA_051878815.1 Anaerotardibacter sp.
CACGAACTTTTAGTTCATACGAATCAGCGGGGTTCCACTTTAATGTGGGACCCCGTTTTGTTTATGGGGTGGTTTTGCGCCGGGGTTCTGTGTTTCGTCAGCCCTGATAGCGAAAAGGCCAACTTGTAGATGTTTCGTGATTCGCATCAGGGCTTTGTGCAGGGAAGCGTTTATCTTTTAGAATGAGGAAAACGAAAGTAAGGAATCATCATGACTCAGGATATAAACAGCCAGAACCCTTATGCGAAAAGCGAAAATGACTCTCAATTTCAATCAACCGTAGAGCAGTCGGTTGCTTATCAGGCAGCGCTTGCACGAGAGCAGGCGAAGCGCGAAGCGGAGAAGGCAACTGCGCAAGGACAGGCTGAAGCTCCGACCGTAGCTCAGGCTGCAGATCAGACGGCGACCCAGGCTCAGCCGGCAGCTCAGGCAGCGGGCCAGGCTCAGGTTGCTGTTGCTGCTCAGGCTCAGGCTACCGCAGCTGTTGATAACGCTGCGGGCGAAAGCTGGACGTGCGGATGTGGTGCTTCTAACACGGGAAAGTTCTGCTCCGAATGTGGCGGCGCATGCCCTGAAGTTGTTGCGAGTGCTCAGATTGCTGGAGTGCAGGATGCTAGTGCTCAAAACGCGGGTGCTCAAGTTGGCACTCAGGATGCCGCTGCTCAAACGACCGCAGCTCAGACAACTCAAAACTCCGCAAGCTCTGACCAGCAAGCTAACGCAAGCGCAGGTCAAGCATACAATCCCTATGCTAACCCTAACAATCCCTATGCTCAGCAAGGTTCAAACCAGAACTCATGGGCTCCTCAGCAGCCCGTTCAGCCTAACCAGGCTTCGGGCGCTAATGCCAACAATGCTCAAGGAAACTCTTCAAGCCAAGACGGACCTGACTTTTCGCCAGGAAGCATGAACTTCTTTAAGAAAGACGATCCGGGCGACATGTCTCCTGGGCTTAAGTGGGGTACGCGCATCGGATGGTTTGCTATTGGCTTAGTAGGCGGCATTTTCGGCATCATGATTGCATGGATTAGTGCTTCTTCATTGGGTCAGAAGTATCGTCGTCAAGCAATGATGGCTGCATGGTTGGGCCTTGTTGCTCAGGCGCTCATCTACATGTTCTTTGCGTTCTCGGGCGTACAGCTTCCATTCATGGCGCAAACTCAGACCGGAGCCGAGTCTTCCGCTGCTGCAAGCGCGGGCACGTCATCGGGCGCAAACGCCTTCGGGTAAGACGCGCACCAATACCCCGTTCGAGGTTGAAAACACGAAAAAAGTGCCGATATGCCTAGTTTGTGGCAAAATAAACAGACTAGAAATTTGAAACGTGCTTCTGGATTACCCTGAGGCACTCAAATAGCTTCAATGCAACACAATGAATATAGGAGACCCTAATGCCAAACGTTTCTGAAATTTATGGCTCAAGAGTATTCAGTGAACACGTGATGAAGGAGCGCCTTCCTTCCGGAACGTATAAAAGCCTTCTCAAGACAATCAAAGAGGGCCTTCCCCTTGATTTGGATGTAGCAAATGTTGTTGCACATGCTATGAAAGAGTGGGCAATCGAAAACGGTGCAACCCACTACACTCATTGGTTCCAGCCACTTTCGGGCATCACCTCCGAAAAGCACGACTCGTTCCTCAATCCTGCGGGCGATGGCACGGCAATCATGACCTTCTCGGGCAAAGAGCTCATTCAGGGCGAACCTGACGCATCCTCGTTCCCAAATGGTGGCCTTCGTGCAACCTTTGAGGCTCGTGGCTACACGGCATGGGACCCAACTTCTTACGCATTCATTAAAGATGATGTTTTGTGCATCCCAACCGCATTCTGCTCATACACGGGCGAGGCTTTGGATAAGAAGACCCCACTTCTTCGCTCTATGAAAGCTATCGATGAGCAGGCTCAGCGTGTTTTGAAGTATTTTGGCGAAGATGGCCAGCGCGTAATCACTACCGTGGGCGCAGAGCAGGAATACTTCCTTATCTCCGAAAAGGATTACGAACAGCGCCAGGACCTCATCATGACCGGTCGCACCTTGTTTGGTGCTTCTCCTTCAAAGGGCCAGGAGCTTGACGAGCACTACTTTGGCGCAATTCGCCCAACCGTAAGTGCGTTCATGAAAGAGCTCGACTCCGATTTGTGGTCTTTGGGCGTTTCCGCAAAAACTAAGCATAACGAAGTTGCTCCTGCACAGCATGAGTTGGCTCCGCTCTTCACCAACTCCAACCGCGCAATTGACGAAAACCTTCTTACCATGGAAAAGATGCGCTTGGACGCTTCTCACTATGGTTTGGTCTGCTTGCAGCATGAAAAGCCATTTGAGGGAGTAAATGGTTCCGGCAAGCATAACAACTGGTCAATCTCATACGGTTCCACGAACCTTCTTGATCCAGGTACTAACCCTGCTGAAAACTTGCGCTTCTTGGTATTTTTAACCTGCGTTATTGAGGCAGTTGACGAATATCAGGAGCTTTTGCGCATGTCCGTTGCTTCCGCGGGCAATGACCACCGTCTTGGTGCAAACGAGGCTCCTCCAGCAATCATCTCTATCTTCTTGGGTGATGAGCTGGGCGCTATCGTTGACGCGCTCATTAATGGTGATGACTACCATTCTGCTGAGGCGGTTGCTATGGACTTGGGCGTTGATGTTTTACCTAAGTTCCTCAAAGACAACACGGACCGTAACCGCACCAGCCCATTTGCGTTTACGGGCAATAAGTTTGAGTTCCGTATGCCTGGTTCTGCGGTTAACTTGTCTGACTGCAATACCATCCTCAATACCGCTATGGCTAAGTCTTTGAAGTCTTTCGCCGATGCAATGGGCGATGTTGAGGGAGAAGTATTCGAATCAAAGGCACTCGCTCACATCAAGAAGACCTTGACTGACCACCAGCGCATTATCTTTAATGGCAATGGCTACGATGCTTCTTGGGAAGAAGAGGCTGCTCGCCGTGGTTTGGTAAACAACCGCAACACCGCAGAGGCTCTTCCTTGCTTCGTTGCTCCAAAGTCTATCGAATTGTTTACCGAATTTGGTGTTCTTACTGAGTCTGAAATTCATTCTCGCTATGAGGTAAAGCTCGAGAAATATAACAAGCTCCTGAATATTGAAGCACGCGTAATGATTCGCATGGCTCGTCGTACTTACTTGCCAGCAATCTCTGATTACTCTGCTGATGTTGCTTCCAATATTCTTACTATTCGCGAGGCTATGCCTTCCGCTGATGTGACTGCCCATGAGGCACTTTTGCATCACCTTACCGTTGGTATGGCTAATACCGCAAAAGCAATTGGCACATTAGTTGAACTTCATGACAAGGCTGAAGCTATCGAAGATGCACAAGAGAAGGCTTATGCCTATGCCAACGAAGTTATTCCTGCAATGGAAACCCTTCGTGCTGAAGTAGACGATCTTGAGTGCTACGTTGAGCGTGGCTACTGGCCTGTTCCAACGTATAACGATATCTTGTTCTACTGCTAAATGGCAGGCGAAAGGGCTGCGAGCCTAAAAGCCGGCCTGAGGTTCGAGACTGAGGGTTTAGTAAAAGCTCAAGCCTAGCGCACAACACATACTCCAAAAAGACGAAGAGCTCAGGATTTTCTGAGCTCTTTTGTGTTGCTGCGGAATCTGTTTCTGTAATGTCCGTCCTAAAAGGGAGGGCAGGACTGTAGTTGCGGTTTGCCCTAAGGTTAGGACTCTTACAGTTGCGAAAGTTTGTATGGCTAAACCTTCGCCATCCTCATCAAAAACAAAAAGGGCTTGCGCTTGGCAAGCCCTTTCAATCGTTCGCAAAATCTTATGCGTAGAAGAGGATGTCGTTGTAGGAAGGTACTGGCCAATCGGAGCTAGGGACAAGAATCTCCAACTGGTCAACTTCGTAACGAGCAGCTTCCATGAGAGGGATGAGCTCGTGTGCGTAAGCATTTGCAGCTTCCTGAGCATCTTCAATCTCAACGATTTCCTTATGCTTAGCAACCAAAGCATCGAATGCAATCTTAGTTGCGTCCAAACCTTGCTGGATGCGAACAAGATGATCTTCCTGAGTCTTGGTGCTCATCTCAGGCATTACCTGACGGATGGACATGATGTGATCAGCAATCTTAGAAGCATAAGCACTGATTGCAGGGAGATAAAGACGACGGAGCATACGACGCATGGTACGAGCTTCAATGTTGAGGAGCTTGTTGTACTTCTCAAGTTCAACTTCGTAACGGCTATAAATTTCAACCTCGTTGAGTACGTTGAATTCGCCGAAGAGCTCAATAGACTTAGGAGCAATGTAGCTTGGGAGTGCGTCTGCGGTGGTCTTGTTGTTTGCCAAGCCGCGACGTGCTGCCTCTTCTTCCCATTCGGAAGAGTAACCATTGCCGTTGAAGATGATGCGCTGATGCTCAGAGAGAGTCTTGCGAATGTAGCTCAATGCCTCGTCTTCGAAGTTCTCAGCGGAAACGTCAGCCATTGCGTCTGCGAAGTCCTTAAGGCTCTTAGCCATTGCAGTGTTAAGAACAGTGTTGCAGCCTGCAAGGTTAACAGCGGAGCCTGGCATACGGAACTCAAACTTGTTACCAGTGAATGCAAATGGGCTGGTGCGGTTACGGTCGGTGTTGTCTTTAACGAAGTTAGGCAATACGTCAACGCCCAAGTCCATGATTGCACGCTTGGTGCCTTCGTAGTCGTGATCCTTAATCAAAGCGTCAACGATAGCACCCAATTCATCACCCAAGAAGATAGAGATGATTGCTGGAGGAGCTTCGTTTGCACCAAGGCGGTGGTCGTTACCAGCGGAAGCAACAGACATGCGCAAGAGTTCCTGATAATCATCAACAGCCTGGATAACTCCGGTCAAGAATACCAAGAAGCGCAAGTTCTCAGATGGGTTGTCACCTGGGTCAAGCATGTTCTTGCTGCCAGCAGAAATAGACCAGTTGTTGTGCTTGCCGGAACCATTGATGCCTTCGAATGGCTTTTCATGCTGCAAGCATACCAAGCCATGGTGGCTTGCCAAGAGACGCATCTTTTCCATAGTGAGGAGGTTTTCATCAACGCCACGGTTTGCTTCGCTAAAGATTGGAGCCAACTCGTGCTGTGCAGGAGCAACTTCGTTGTGCTTGGTCTTTGCGGAAACGCCCAAAGCCCACAATTCGTCGTCGAGTTCTTTCATGAATTCGCTAACAGTAGGGCGAATTGCACCGAAGTAGTGTTCTTCCATTTCCTGACCCTTGCAAGGAGAGTAACCAAACAAGGTGCGGCCAGTGAGGATCAAGTCCATGCGCTTTTCGTACATTTCCTCAGAAATAAGGAAGTATTCCTGCTCGGCACCAACGGTGGTGGTAACACGCTGCTTCTCTTCACCGAACAAAGCAAGAACGCGGTTTGCCTGCTCATCAATAGCTTTCATAGAGCGAAGGAGAGGAGTCTTCTTGTCAAGTGCTTCGCCATTGTAAGAACAGAAAGCGGTAGGAATGCAGAGAACCTCGTCTTTAATGAATGCATAAGAGGTTGGGTCCCATGCGGTGTAACCACGTGCTTCGAAGGTAGCGCGAAGACCGCCAGATGGGAAGGAAGAAGCGTCAGGCTCGCCCTGGATAAGTTCTTTACCAGAGAAAGACATGATTGCGCTACCGTCGTCCTGTGGATTTACGAAGCCGTCATGCTTTTCGGAAGTGATACCAGAAAGAGGCTGGAACCAGTGAGTGTAGTGGGTTGCACCCTTTTCGATAGCCCATTCTTTCATTGCATGAGCTACTACGTTAGCAACCTCAAGCTGAAGAGGCTCACCTTTTTTAACTGTTTCCATGAGTGCCTTGAAAGTATTCTTTGGCAATTTTTCTTTCATGACACGTTCGTTGAAAACCATCGAGCCATAGATTTCTGGAACATTACTCATTGCTCTATCTCCTTAACTCTTAGAGTAATTTCTTAAGGGTTTTTCTCACCTACTACAATAGGTTTCGAAAGTTTCCTAATGAAAACGAGAATGTTTCATTGATGAGTAATGTATGTTTCGAAAGGGTTTCATCAGGGGGTTTGAAAGCGCAAAATGGCCTCGTTTTGCTCCAAAAGTGGGTTCTTGTGGCAAAAGTTTCGAAATATTTCGCCGAAGGGGAGGCATAAAAAAGCACGCCAAATAGTGACGTGCTTAATAAATAATTACTAAATTACGTAAAAGGCGGAACGTGGAGTTATGACTCACAGGGTACGCATCGCCTATTGCTGTGCATACTGCCTGCTGATGTTTCCCCAACGGCGAAAAGTAAAACGCTGTGCCTTGTTACTTAACAACCAAAACAGGAACTTCAGCGGTGCGAAGAACTGCGTAAGAAACAGAACCGAGTGCGCCACGAATTGCACCCAAGCCACGGCAACCCATAGCAATAAGATCGCAACCAGATTCTTTTGCCGTGTCGAGGATGGTCTCAACGGTGTAGATACCGTAAATAACCTCAGAAGTAACAGTACATTCGCAATCACCAATTACTTCATTAACACTTGCGGTGAGCCTGTCGGTTGCTTCCTTAGTGCGCTGGGAAACCAACTCAGAGAAGTTCTCAGGAGGAGTTACAACCCCAATAGTGAAGCCACTGGTCTGGTTCATGCTGGTATAAACCAAATCCTGAGGTGGTGCAGAAACTTCAATAACCTGAATAGCAGTGTCAGGACCAGCAATCTTTACTGCCTCCAAAAGAGCAGCTTTTGCGTGATCAGACTCATCATAAGGAACAAGGATTTTCTTATAGGACATAATGTGGCCCCCTAAATTAATTAGATATATCTGCCCTCTATTATACGAAATTTGAGACAGGTTCTTTCCGAAGATATTAGACATATACGCGCAATTAGTGCATCCTTTGTGAAATTTTTTGTGCCTCTGCAAGAAAATAATTCGTCTTGTATTGCTTTATCACTCTACTGTGCTAAAGTGAACCACCGTAAAACCAGCAGAAATAACAGCCCTTTCGCATACAATTCTGTGGGTTTCCAACATTCTTGGTTCCCTGGCAAAGAGAATCAGGGATTTATAGGTAAAATAAAATGCTTTCAAACTATTGATATAAAACAGACAGTTATACGAAGTTTAAATATAGAAAAGAGAACTGAAATCATGAATTATGTAACACCGGTTGGATTTCGTGACGTTATGAGTGACGAGGCTTTAGTTCGCGAAGATCTTACTCAGCGCGTCCAGCGTCTTTTTGCTGAGCAGGGATACTATCCTGTTGAAACGCCAACACTTGAGGTTCTAAAAGTAATGGAGGCTGGCGGTCACACTCCAGAAACTCCGTTTAAGTTCTTTGACTCCCGCGGTGACTTGCTTGCAATGCGTCCTGACGTAACCATGCAGGTTGCTCGCATGGCTGCAACTCGTTTGAGCTTCGAGCCGGGTCAGGCTCCTTTGAAGTTTCGCTATACGCAGCGTGTTTTTCGCGAAAATGCGGTAGAGGCTGCTTCCAGGGAACTTACTCAGGTTGGTGTTGAATATTTGGGTGCTTCCGGCGTTGAGGCAGATACCGAAATCATTACCTTGTTTGCCCGCGCTCTTGAGGCAACCGGTCTTTCCCAGTTCAAGATTGCGGTTGGCTCTGCGCGCGTTCTTACTGACCTTCTTGCTAAGTCTGAGGCGGACGAAAAATGGCAGGCAGAAGTAATTCGCGCTTACCACAACTCCAATTTGGTTGAGCTAGCTCAGCTTACCAGTAGTGGCCAGGCTAACAGCGCGGTTGCAAAGGCTATCTTCCAGCTTCCAAACTTGCGCGGTGGCCGTGAGGCGCTTGATGCAGTTCGCCAGGTGGTTGTTCCTCTTGAATGTGAAGAGGCAATTAACGAGCTCGAGGCAATTTATGACGGATTGGTTGCAGGAGGTCTTGAGGATAAGATCTTGATTGACTTCTCGGCAATGAGCTCTCTTGATTACTACACGGGCATTGTGTTTGAAGCCTATGCGCCAGGTTTGGGTTCCCCCCTTGGTGGCGGTGGCCGTTATGACAACTTGCTTGCATCCTACGGTGCTGTTTGTACTCCTGCTGCGGGCTTTGCTTTCTATTTGGAGCAGACCATGGCAGCGTTTGCCGCAGAAGAAAAAGAACAGCATCCGTTGCGTATTGCGGTTCCAAAGGGCTCTTTGAAAGAAGACACCGTAAAGATGCTCGAAAAGGCTGGCTTGGACGTTGACGGTCTCTTAGATTCAGGCAGAACTTTGATGCTCCACAACAACGAGGTGGAATATATCATCGTTCGCCCAACTGATGCCCCAACCTTTGTAGCACTTGGTGCTGCTGACTGTGGTATTTGTGGCGAAGATTCGCTCGTTGAAGCATCTCCTGATGTAGTTGAGCTTGTTGACTTGAAGTATGGCGGCTGCCGATTTGTGGTAGCCGAAAGCGCAGGAACTACCGAGGCAGTTGAGAAGCGTTATCGCAAGCTTGGTTCTATCCGTGTTGCTACAAAGTATCCAAACATCACCCGCGCTCATTTCGCAAAGCGTGGCATGCAGGTGGAGATCTTGAAGCTTCATGGCAACATCGAGCTCGCTCCAATTACTGGCATGGCTGAGCGTATTGTTGACATCACGGCAACGGGTACTACCTTACGTGAGAACAACTTGGAGATTGTGGAAGACGTACTTGATTCCACCGCACGTTTCTTCGCTAATCCATGCTCTTTTCGTACTAACCCACGTGTTGGTAAGTTGGCCGACACTCTCTATAACCTTACTAAGGAGAACTAATCATGCGTCGTATTGAACTTGCTCCTAATCAGATTTTTGAAGAAAAGTTGCTCAACCGCATTGGTGCTTTTAATGCGGATGCGCTTATTGCGGCAACTAATATTATTGAGGAGGTTCGCCAGAAGGGTGACGCGGCCCTTCGCGAATTTACCGCAAAGTTTGACGGAGTTGAAATTGAGAACTTCCGTGTAAGTGATGAAGCTATCGAAAAGGCTTTGGCTCAGGTTGACCCAAAGGTTGCTGCTGCGCTTGAGATGGCGGCAGGCCAGATTCGTGATTTCCACGAGCGCCAGAAGGAGCAGAGCTGGTTTACCATGCGCGAAGATGGCGGCATGGTTGGCGCAAAGGTTGAGCCAATTGATGCAGTTGGTATCTACGTACCAGGTGGTAGAGCGCTCTATCCTTCTTCGGTATTGATGAACGCTATCCCTGCTTCTGTTGCAGGCGTTAAGCGCATTGCATGTGTAACTCCTCCAACTAAGGATGGCTCACTTGATCCTGCAATTTTGGAAGCATGCCGAATTGCGGGTGTTACCGAGATTTATTCCGTTGGTGGCGCTCAGGCAGTTGCTGCTCTTGCGTACGGCACCGAATCTATTCCTGCGGTTGATAAAATCACCGGCCCTGGTAATGCGTTTGTTGCTGCAGCAAAGAAGATTGTTTCGGGCGATGTAGGCATCGACATGATTGCTGGCCCTTCCGAGGTATGCGTAGTAGCTGACGAAAATGCGCTTCCTGAAATGGTTGCTATTGACTTGATGGCTCAGGCAGAGCACGACCCATTGGCAAGCTGTTATTTGGTAACTTTCTCCGCTGAGTATGCTGATGCGGTTGAGGCTGCTATTGCTGAACACTTGAAGCGTTCAACTCGTGCTGAAATCACCAGTGCATCGCTTGATAATCGCGGTCTCATCGTAGTTTGCAACACTATGGAGCAGGCAATTGAGACCGTAAACGTTATTGCTCCTGAGCACTTGGAGCTCCACCTTCCAAATCCAATGGAGCTTTTGGGTGCTATTAGGCATGCCGGCGCTATCTTTATGGGCGAATGGACCCCAGAGGCAGTTGGTGACTACGTAGCTGGTCCTAACCACACCTTGCCAACCGGTGGTACTGCTCGCTTCAGCTCACCTCTCTCTGTTGAAGAGTTTGTAAAGAAGTCGAGCGTTATCCAGTACTCTGCAGCGTCACTTGCTAAGGATGCGGACTCCATTATCACCATTGCTGATCACGAGGGATTGTGGGCTCACGCAGAGAGCGTTCGCTTGCGTAAAGCGTTGCTTGAAAAGGGTGAATAGGCCCAGCCCCCTCCAAAACGAGTACTACTAAACTAAAGAAAGAATTTTGAGGTAGCCATGAAAACCGTACGTGCTTCTCAGCCCGTATTAGAGGGAATTATCCCGTACGATCCAAAATACTTACCTGCAGATACTTTGCTTTCCGCAAATGAGAATCCTCTCAACCTTCCTGAGGATATCGTTGAAGAGATTATTTCGGAGCTTCGTGCCTGCGCGTTTAATAGATATCCAGACCCATTGGCTAACGACCTTCGTGACCTTATTGCCCAGGCAAATGACCTTAAGCGCGAAAACGTTCTCATGGGCAACGGTGGCGACGAGCTTCTTTTCGACATGGCGCTTGCGTGGGGTTGCGAAGGTAGGAAACTTCTTACCGTTGTGCCAACCTTCTCGGTATATCAGGCAAATGCTTTGCTCAACAAGACCGAGGCAGTGCTTATTGAGCGCAAAGAAAACTTCGAAATTGACGAAGAAGCAGTGCTCGCACGCGTAGCTGAGGGTGATATTGACTACGTAATTATCACCAGCCCTAACAATCCTACTGGCACTTGCGCACGTGTTGAGTTTATTGAAGAACTTCTTAACGCAACTGATGCGCTTGTTATGGTTGATGAGGCATATAGCGAATTTTCAAAATGCACCCTTGAGGGAATGCTTGCGAAGCACAAAAACTTGATTTTGCTCCGCACCTTCTCTAAGGCATATAGGTTGGCCGGTGTTCGTTTGGGCTATGTATTGGCTAACGAAGAAATCATCAAAGAGTTTATTAAAGTTCGTCAGCCTTATTCCGTTGATGCCGTATCACAGCTTATTGGTAAGGTGGTATTCAGCAACCGTGATAAGCTTCAGCCCGCTATTGACGAAATTATTCGCCAAAGAGGCATTTTGTCTCAGAATTTGGCTGCGCTTGAGGGTGTTGAAGTGTTTGACTCGCAGGCAAATTACATTTTGATTCGCGTTACCGAGGCTGACAAAGTTTGGGATGCGTTGTACGAAAAAGGCATCTTGATTCGAGATTTTTCAAAAGCGAAATACTTAACTAACTGCTTACGTATTACGGTAGGTACTGAAGAAGAAAACAACAAAGTAGTAGCTGCGTTGGCAGACATTCTTGCTGAGAGGAAATAGTCATGGGACGTTGTGCAACTATTTCTCGTAAAACGAAAGAAACTGACATTACCGTTACCATCAACTTGGATGGCACCGGCAAGACCACCATTGATACGGGTGTGCCTTTCTTTGACCACATGCTTGATGCGTTTGGTAGGCATGGCCTTTTCGACCTTGAGGTAAAGGCTGTTGGAGACATTGAAATTGACGCTCATCACACCGTAGAAGATACGGGCATTGTACTAGGCCAGGCTATCAAGCAGGCGCTGGGTGATTGCAAAGGTATCTATAGGTACGGCTCTTCCATCCTTCCTATGGATGAGACGCTTGTCATGGCTGCTATTGATGTTTCAGGTAGAGGCCAGTGCCACTGCGCGCTTGATATTCCTGCCGAATGTGTGGGTACCTTCGATACTGAATTAGGCGAAGAGTTTTTCATTGCGCTTGCTACGAATGCGGGCATTACTCTACACCTTCGCCAGATTACGGGTCGCAATTCGCACCACATTTTGGAGGCATCGTTCAAGGCAGTAACGCGTGCGCTGAAAGAGTGTGTGGCTAT
>JBJEKV010000159.1:0-2655 GCA_051878815.1 Anaerotardibacter sp.
CTGCGTCGCATTGACCCGAACCTCGTTGCTGTGCAGAGTTTCGCTGACGGTCGTCTTGGCTGCGGAACTATCTACAAAGCCTCGAATTTCCAATACTACGGTTTTCACCTCACAAAGTTCCTGCGCAACGTGCGAAGCGGTGAAATGGTGCACGAGCAGATATTCACCAATTCTATGTCGCCGTCGGGTTTTCTCCGTGCCAACGTTGGAATGTTGCTCGGTGACTTCGAGATATTCGCGGTCAAGACTTATCGCTACATTTATCCGCTTGACAAGCGTTTCCGCTTTGCAAAGCCGCAGAAACCTTATCCGGCGTATGACAAAGGAATGGAAGAAACAGAATGGAAAAGAGACCGTCCGAAAATGATTGAGCGTTGCATTGGAATACTTCAGAAAATGAAATAATAGCCTAAATGCAACGCGACAGCGCAAAGAAAATCCCTCAGACACAAAGATGTTTGAGGGATTTTTATAGCGTTCAAACGGAGTTTAAGCAGCGATTAAACGACATTCAAACGGTCGCAAAATGAGGAGACAAAAATCTAAAAAATGTACTTTTCGTTTTTCCAAATTGCACTTTTCGTTTTGCCGATTATACTTGAAAATGCTTTTTCATACGTTTGAAAATGCTTTTTCATACGTTTGAAAATGCTTTTTCATACGTTTGAAAAACATTTTTCATACGCTTGAAAAACTCGAGAGTTCGTAATTTGCAACGGAAAACCCCTGTAAATAAACGGGGAGTCGGCACTTTTTCACGTCCCTCCAAAAACCATGGTTTTGGATGCCCAAGGAAGCCAGATTTTCCTCCCCTTGTGCGCGGTGATTCAGAACACTCGTTTTTCTACCTACTTTACCGTGATATATATATATTGATGCAACACGAAAAAAATCTCAACTGAGAATTGACAACTCAGTTGAGATTAAACAGGGGTCAGCCTGATGGCATTATTTGGTTTTGTAAAGAATGCTGCGGGCAATCCAGTAGTTGCCCGTGGAGGAACTGTGGAGACGCACCCAATATCCTTCTGTTTCGTTGTAGATAGACTGGATATTCAGCCATCCCTCCACGGTATAGTCGCCTGTATAGATGGTGTACTGGGTCCATGCTTTTAGTTTCATGCAGACCTTACCCTTTGGGTTATTGCGGATATTGGTCATTCCGCTCAAGTCGCGGATGCGCCAGGCCCATGTACCCTGAACGTTCATAGGGCTTGCGCTCGCAATATCTCCATTGCCGTTTGTCGTTATACCAATCTTGTTGCCTTGAGTGGCAGAGGGTAGCGTAGGCTCTTCGTAATGCTGGAAGGAACTACCCAAAATAACGAAAGCTAGCAGAAGGAAGGCGGAAAAAATGGACTTTCTCATGTTTATGTGTTTTTGATGTTTAGAAAATTAGGTAATAACATCTGCAAATATATAATAATTTAAGATTCTCACAAAATCCCCTCCTGATTTTATGGCATACAGATAAAATTCCATTCTATAAGGGGTATGAAAAATTGAAAAGCAGGCGTGTTTATCGCTTCAACCCTTGTCGTGTCCCTTCTTATTATATAAGGAGTGGTTTGTGTGGACGTAAAAAGCCAGCTAATAATTGTGTAGTGAATGCTACTGCAACTATTAGCTGGCTTGAGTTTGTTCGTTTCTGAACGCTCTTTGATAAAGCGGCTTGTGCGCTGCTGTTATTTCTTGGAGAACTCGCGGAAAGTTTTGCGGTTGAAATCGCTTTCGGCCTTGAGCACCTTCAATACTTTTGAGGCAGAGAGCACTTTGCGCCATTTCTTTACGTTGGCATTTTTGAGTTTGGCTTCGCTCAGGCTTAACTCTTGAATTTCGGTGAGGAGCTTCTCGCTTTCGTTTTCGCTGAGACCTGCTTGTTGCGAGGCATGGATTTTCTTGCCGATGGCTTGGTGAATCTTACGCTCTTGCTCGCGGGTTTCCTTAAAGATGGGAAAGAATTTCGCGGCCTCGTCTGCTGTGAGGCGGGCTTCTTTGGTAATGAAAGCCTGAAGCTTTTGGAAATGTTCATTGGGGTCGAACTTACCCCTTCTCTGCTGGTTGCAAGCGTGATTGGGATGCTGCGCAGTTTCGCTGTTATCAGCTAAAGCTCGAACACTGGTCAGCTGGAAGGGTAACAAGAACAGAGCAACCAGAAGTAATCTAGTAATTGGCATCTTCGATATAGTCATAGAGTTTGTCTTCGTTCATCATTAAATAATCGTACATTTCATCGGCAGCATCGCCCGATGTGGAACCAGCTTGCGCAGTGATATGCGAGCCGATCGGCTGTCCGCTGCTTTGCGTGAGGCGGTTGGTTTCGGCGGAAATAAACCATCCAAATCCGAGACAGGCTGCCGCTATCCCTGCTACGACACTATTCCTAATCAGCAGATAACGCGGATGCAGGCGCAGCTTCTTGTGCTTGCGATTGCGCGGATTCTCCTTGGCGTCTATTTGCTGGCTAACCTTGAAGGCAAGGTCCTTGAAATAACCAGGAGGCGTTGTGTAGGGCGCGGGGCGTTTGGGAATATTTTTTAGAAAGTCTGTCATAATCGTTAGCGGTTAGTTATTATATTGACTCGGCAGCTTGTCATTAGTTTAATTCGTACCTTATTATTTTATGGTAGGTTCGACTTTGGTATTCGTGTGGCG
>JBJEKV010000160.1:0-2635 GCA_051878815.1 Anaerotardibacter sp.
ACCTTAACCTTAACAACTTCGCCAACCTTAACAACCTGAGCTGGGGAGTCGATGTGCTTCATAGCGATCTCAGAGATGTGTACGAGACCCTCTACGTTGTCGTCGAGCTCGATGAATGCACCGAATGGAACAATCTTGGTTACCTTACCGTCAACGATAGAGTCAACTGGGTAGGTCTCAACAAGCTTGGTCCAAGGATCCTCGGTGGTCTGCTTCAAGCCGAGAGAGATGCGCTCGCGCTGCAAATCTACGTCGAGAACCTCAACCTCAACCTCTTCGCCAACCTTAACAACCTCGGAAGGATGATTTACGTGGCTCCAAGAGAGCTCAGAGATGTGGATAAGACCGTCAATACCGCCAAGGTCAACGAATGCACCAAAGTCAACGATGGAAGAAACGGTGCCCTTCAAGCGCATGCCCTTAGTGAGCTTCTCGAGAATCTCAGCACGCTCGTTCTTGCGGCCTTCCTCAAGGAGAACACGACGGGAAAGAACAACGTTGTTGCGGTTGCGATCCATCTCGATAACACGAGCTTCGATCTCAGTGCCGAGGTATGCGGAAAGATCCTTAACACGACGAAGGTCAACCAAAGATGCAGGCAAGAAGCCACGAAGACCGATGTCAAGAATCAAGCCGCCCTTAACAACTTCGATAACCTCACCAGTAACAACTTCGCCAGCCTTGAATTTATCTTCGACCTGAATCCAAGCACGCTCGTACTCAGCACGCTTCTTGGACAAAATCAAACGACCGTCTTTGTCTTCCTTCTGAAGAACCAAAGCCTCGAGCTTGTCGCCCAAGTTAACAACCTCAGAAGGATCTGCGTCTTTACGGATAGAAAGCTCGCGTGCAGGAATAACACCTTCGCTCTTGAATCCGATATCAACGAGAACTTCATCATGCTCAATCTTAACAACAGTGCCGTCGATGAGATCGCCCTCATCAAACTCGGTCAAAGTGCCATCGATCATCTTGTTCATTTCTTCATCAGAAATGTCCTCGAATTCAATAACAGAAGTGTTTTTAATTTCGGTCAAAACGGACCCCTTTCAAAAAAAATACGGGGACCCTTCGTACGTGTTTGTGTTTCAACATAAACCATGTAGGTTAATAACTATCCGCGTTATTAACGACAAACATGTCTCGGGGGCCAATAATATACAAGTCTGCCTAACGTATATAGACAGACTTGCTGATTATAGCATGTTACTTCCGTAGTTATTTGGGAAAATACGCGGGTTTTTCCTAAAAAAATTCCATAATCCACGAGAGAAACACAATATGTTCTACTAACCCAACGCCAAAAAGGCTCTGTTGAGTTTTTCGCCCTCAGGATATCAATCTAACTTGAAGGCGAAGTTGCGCTCTTACTTAAGCGTTGTTTGCCTCGAATTCCTTCATGTAAGCAACCAAAGCCTCAACGCCTGCCTTTGGCATAGCATTGTAGATAGATGCACGCATGCCACCAACATCACGATGACCCTTGATGTTCTCAATGCCACAAGCCTTTGCACCTTCGATAAATGCAGCATCCAAATCAGGATTCTTCAAGGTGAAAGGAGCATTCATGATAGAACGATCTTCTTTACGAACAGGAGCATTGTAGAAATCGGTGGTGTCGAGGTAATCATAAAGAATTGCTGCCTTTTCTTTATTCAAAGCATGAATACCCTCAAGGCCACCCTGCTTCTTCAACCACTTGAATACCTTGCCGCAAATATAAATGGTGTAGCAAGGAGGAGTGTTGAACAAGGAATCCTTGTCTGCCTGAGTCTTGTACTTGAGCATGGTAGGAACATACTCAGGAACGTCATCACGAATCAAATCTTCGCGAACAATAACAATTACCGCACCTGCAGGACCAATGTTCTTCTGAACGCCACCATAAATTACACCAAACTTAGTTACGTCAATTGGCTCAGACAAGAAGCAAGAGGAAACATCAGCTACAAGAACAGCACCTTCTGGAACCTCAGGATACTTATTGAACTTGGTGCCATAGATGGTCTCATTGTCGCAAATGTATACGTAATCAATGTCCTCACGGAACTGGATAGTGTCTACATCAGGAACGTAGGTGAAGTTAGCCTCTTCGGAAGAAGCAGCAGCAACAACGTCACCATACTTCTTTGCTTCCTTAAATGCTTTCTTACCCCAAGAGCCGGTAAGAATGTAGTCAGCCTTACCCTTTTTGAGAAGATTCATTGGGATAGCAGCGAACTGCTGGAAAGCACCGCCCTGCAAGAACAAAACCTTGTAGTTATCTGGAATGCTCATCAAATCGCGCAAATCCTGCTCAGCATCTTTGATGATTTTATCGAAAGCTTTGCTACGATGGCTCATCTCCATTACTGACATACCCGTACCCTGATAATCGAGCATTTCAGCAGCAGCCTCTTCAAGTACTTCAACGGGAAGAGTAGCTGGACCAGCGGAGAAGTTATAAACTCGTGCCATTTTGTCCTTCTTTCACATAAGCGATTAAACAGTTGATTGTTGCATTGTACGGTAATTTTTCGCTTTAATGCAATAAAGAAGGCTCCCAACCCATGGAAGCCTTCTTTTTGTACGCAAGAGGTATGTTTCTCGCATCAGTAAACTGATACTAACGGTAGATAAAACCTTATTTCTTGAT
>JBJEKV010000161.1:0-11504 GCA_051878815.1 Anaerotardibacter sp.
ATGAGTGCTATCGCGCCAACAAACATTCCTGCTCCCATGATTGCAGCAAGCAGAGATGCGGCAAAACCGTCTCCACCAAACTGGCTATTAACCATCAGCGGTAAAAGGGAATCGATAGGGCCGTAGGCAAACAGGCCAAGGGATACTGCAACGGTGAGAACTAAAAGCCCCTTCTGTTCGCCAAGAGCAGAAACTCCCTCTTTCAAGCTTTTTACTACGGCCGTCTGCTCTTCGACAATAATCTTTGGAAGCTTTGCAAGAAGCATGGTAAGTACTGCGCATAGGGAACCGAAGCCTCCCAAAAGGATAGAAGCCTGAAGTCCGAACGCAGCGTACAAAAGGATGCCGAGCGCTGGAGCCGCAATCATCGAGATGCTTCCCAGAAGGGTATCCAGGCTGTTGATCCTCATTAAGTGGCGCTCTGGAACAAGAAACGGCATGGTTGCGTTAAAGGCGGGCGCGCGAAAAGCCGAGGCGAAGCCCCACGAAGCGCAGTAGAACATTACCGCAGCAACGCTTGGCCCTAAAAGCGCAATCCATAGCGCAGTGCCAATTCCTGTTAGGGTAAGGATGGCATCGCAAATAATAATGATGGCTTTTCGGTTGTACTTGTCGGCAATAACTCCTCCAAAAGGGGAGAGCAATCCCATTGGAAGGAACGCAAGTACGTAGAGTCCTGCAATGTAGAGCGGGGATCCAGTAGTTTCGGTAATGAACCAAATAGCAGCAAAACTTGCCGCACTTCCCGCAAATGCAGAAATGGCATTGCCTCCCCAAATGAGCACAATGCGAGAAAGCCAGGTTCCTGGCAATTTGTATCCGCCGGTAGCGTATTCAGTTTTGTTGGTTTGTGAATCATCAGTCATGATTCAAGCTCCTTAATGTATGAGTGCCGTTATTTCATTGTGCTACAGAAGGAATTTTGCGGAAAGGGGCTAGAAACTTTTGAAGTGGGTCCTGAATTTTGGATTGAAAACAAAAATGAATCGAGCCCCATTTTTTGTTGGGGAGAGACATCTTAACAGAAGAAAAAGAATGATATGGTGTCATTAGTGTTGGTTTGATTATATGGAGGGTATTATGAATGCAACACTCACAAATAAAAGCAAATTGCTTTTATTTTTGACCTGTTGTCTTGCTGCTTGTTTGGCTTTGGTGCTCGCAGGATGTGGTGGCAGCAAATCTTCTGAGCCAGTAAAATCAACAAATGGTTATATCTCCGTGTCTGAATATAGCGGAGACGGCATGAAGACCTTTATTAGCTCAAAGCAGGAAATGGTAAGTTTCGCTACTCCTTCTAAGAGCAGTAGTGAATCTCCTTCAAGCGATAAAGTAATTCGCTTTATCACCGTTGATGATGACGGAGATATGGGAATCACTGACGTTCCAAAGGGTATTACCAGTTTTGAAGAGGGTAAAGCCTACACCAAAGATATGCTCAGTGCTGACTTAGCAGCTTATCAAGCAGAGAACTCAAACATCCTCAAGGACCTTGAAGAAGTAACCATTGGTGAATATACCTACTTCGCTTCTCATATGACTATTAATGGCGAAGATGCAATTCAGTACGTTTCGGTAGTTGACGATAAGCCAGTTGGTATCACTGTTGTGAGCGCTGATCTTCTTGAGAACGAAGATGTGAAGAAGTGCATCGAAAGCGTTAAGTGGAGCTTTAACTAATAGCGAATGTTGATTGCTGAAGCTTTTATTGAGCAGGCTTCAACTTTGTAAGTTGGTTTTTGCCTTTATTTGATTTGTTTATCAGAGATAAAAGCAATCAGGAATATTTGGTTAGAAATGATGGGCGGTGCCGTGTTGTGCCGCCCATTTTTTTAGATGCTTGTTTTTTGGAAGTGGAGCGTTCAGAAAAGCTTGCTAATTAGCTCAGTAATAAATGAAAAACGTTCATATTTTGCCTGGTAGAAAGTGAAAAGTGTTCATAAACCGCTGGGCGGATTCATCTTGCAGCTGGGCCCCTAAAAAGCAATTCTTAGGTGCCTCCATGATACGATTTCGACGCATTGAAGCCGAAAGAGGATGGAGAGAATAACCGTGAAAAGAGCACTGATGTTTGCTGGTGCGTGGATTGCTTGCATTCTAGGATTTGTGGGCATTTTTATCCCCGTAGCACCAACCACTCCACTGTTATTGCTTGCTACCTTCCTGTTCGCTAATAGCTCGCCTCGTTGTCATGCCTGGATTGTTAAAACAAAGATGTATCACCTATATGTGCAGCCGTTCAAAGAGCGCGGCGGTATTCCTTTCAAGCGAAAAGTTCACATCATTGCGGTGTCGTATACCGTTATGCTTATCAGTGCCATTTTGGTTCAGAAGGTAATCGTATGGATCATTCTTGGCTGCGTTGCGGTGTTCTTGCTTTGGTTGATGGGTATTCGCATTCCAACAGTAGAGGACCCTTGCCAGGAACCTGACTATTCAACCATGGGTTAATCTTAGGCATATCCCTATAGGTAATCCTTTTCGAAAGATGGACTCATCTCTTTAGTTTGCTGTTAGGGAAAAGCCTATCCCGGTTTCACTGTTAAAAAACGATTTAAGCTGCTTGGTACACTGTTCACTTATTGAAGTGCACTACTCAGGTAGGCAACTTTCAATAAGCTCTTTTCCTTCAAGGATGTCTCTTAAAAATTCCCACAAAGCAAACGCAGGCCTCGGTTGATTTTTTTTATGAGCATGGGTGATGGCTGAGACCGCTCTAATTTCGTCATTAGTTGCATCAGTAAGCGCAAGCGGGGCAATTCTCATTAATGATCCATTGCCATTGGTGTTCTTTAAACTGTCACAAGTAGCAATTAAGAGCGAAGTATAATCGGACACCCTTTAAGAACTAAGAAACTTCTATCTGTGATTCCACTTGTAAGGTTTTTCCTATTTCTGACATATGTTAATAATTCTCGTCAATTTAGTGTGAACGTGTTCTAAAATGATAACTGACATATGTCAGAAATGGAGAATTATGGCTGGACGAAAGAGCAGAACAAGGCTTATTGGCATTCTTCCTGAATACACAGGGTTCGTACCTGAGGGCATACCTACGGGAGAAATTGTCACGTTAACCTACGATGAGCTAGAAGCAATTCGCTTGCTTGATCTTGAAAAGCTCGGCCAGGAAGATGTCGCACTTTTGATGGGCGTTTCAAGAACAACCGTGACCAACATTTATGAGCGCGCAAGGGAAAAGATTGCCGATAGCTTGGTGAACGGAAAGGCTCTTGTTGTGGAGGGAGGAGCTGTTCGTTTTATTGGAAGCGATCAGTGGAGATTTTCTCCTGCAAGTAACCCTAAAGAATGCGAAGAAATAGTAAGGATTGCGGTGCCTTTTGAGAAAGGGGAAATCTTTCAACACTTCGGAAGGTCCAGCGAGTTCAAGTTTTATGACATCAAAAATGGAGAAGTAGCATCAAGCCAGGTGGTAGAGACCCAGGGAATCGGCCATGGAGCCTTGGTTGATTTCCTCAAAGAAAATGATGTTGACGTACTTATTTGTGGCGGCATTGGGGGAGGTGCCCAAAATCGTTTAACTAATCAGGGAATAGAGTTTTATGGGGGAATTTCCGGATTGGCAGACAAGGCCGTTGTTTCGTTTATCGAAGGTACGTTAGAGAAAAACGAGATTCCTCAGTGCGGCAATCGTTCTTGCGAACTTTCTAAACACTCAACAAATCAATGCATATCCTTGCAACAGAAATCTGGCAGATGTAGCCACATTCGCAATAATTCCGAAGATAAAGACGAAATCTTTCAGTAAGGGGGAGTTTAATGGGATTTTTTGATTTTCTGAAAGCGTCCGATATTAATTCAGGAGTTGAAGAATGGAAGCAATCAAGTAACGGAGTGCTGATAGATGTTCGTACGGTAGAAGAATATCGTCAGGGACACATTCCAGGAAGCATTAATATTCCACTCGACAATATCCGTCTGATAGAGACCAAGGTAAAAGATAAGAATCTTCCGATTTTCTTACATTGTTTGAGTGGAGTAAGAAGCGCTCAAGCAGAAAAGATGGTTAAGCAACTTGGATACATGAATGCCAAAAATATTGGTGGCTTTAATAGCTATCGTGGAGAGGTTGAGGCGTAAGTTATGAAAGTTGTTATTGTTGGCGGTGTTGCGGGTGGTGCAACGGCAGCAGCACGTATTCGCCGCTTAGATGAAAATGCAGAGATTATCATCTTTGAGAAATCAGGATATGTCTCTTATGCAAATTGCGGCCTTCCTTACTACATTGGCGGGGTAATTACCGAAGAGAAGGAGCTTACTCTCCAAACTCCTGAGAGCTTCTGGAATCGTTTTCGTATCCAGGTCAAAACAGCTCATGAGGTGACGGGCATTTTTTCCGAAGAAAAGGAAGTGAAGGTTAAGAATCTGCTTACGGGCGATGAATGGAGAGAGTCTTACGACAAGCTCATCTTGTCTCCGGGAGCAAAACCAACCAGACCAAATCTTCCAGGAATTGATAGCTCTCTGCTTTTCTCGCTCAGGACTGTTGAAGATACGTTTTGTATTCATGATTTCGTCGAAACGAAGAATCCTCAATCAGCAGTTGTTGTGGGCGGTGGCTATATCGGAATTGAGATGGCCGAGAACCTTCGAGAAAAAGGCCTTCAGGTAACCATGATTCAAAGGCCTAAACAGCTGATGAACACCCTGGACTACGACATGGCAACATTTGTGCACGCCAAGTTGAGGCAAAACGGCGTTGCGCTTCATCTTGGTAGCAGCGTGACGGGATTTAAGGAAGAAAACGGTCAGATTGTAACAGTACTCAAAGATGAGGACCCTATTGCGGCAGATATGGTTCTTTTGGCAATTGGTGTAACGCCTGATAGTGATCTTGCAAAAAAGGCCGGCCTCGAATTGGGAATCAAAGGAACGATTGCGGTAAATGACCGCATGGAGACTTCTGCTCCTGATATTTATGCTGTTGGAGATGCGGTTCAGGTCAAGCATTTCGTAACTGAAGAAAACGCTGCAATTGCGCTTGCGGGACCTGCGAATAAACAAGGACGCATAGCGGCAGACAATATCTGTGGTAAAGAGAGTCAGTATCGCGGTTCGTTAGGTTCGTCCATTATTAAGGTTTTCGACTTGACGGTAGCAGGAACGGGACTCACGGAAAAAGCAGCCCTTGCTGCGGGTTACAACTGTGAGAGCGTTGTTCTTTCGCCCGGATCTCATGCAGGCTATTACCCTGGTGCAAAAACAATGACTATGAAGGTTGTTTTCGAAAAGGAGACCTTGAAACTTCTGGGTGCACAGATTGTGGGAGCAGAAGGTGTTGATAAACGAATTGACGTCTTGGCAACCGCTATTTATGCCGGCATTCGCGCAGATAAGTTGAAAGATTTGGATCTTGCGTACGCACCTCCTTACTCGTCGGCAAAAGATCCCGTAAATATGGCGGGCTTTATGATTGAAAACATTGCAACGGGCGTAGTTTCCCAATATCACTGGGATGAAATTGAGGGACTCCCAAGAGATGGAAGCGTGACTTTGTTAGACACGAGAACGCCAAGCGAATTTAGTCATGGTCACATTGAGGGCTATCGAAATATCCCAGTAGATGAGTTGAGGGATCGTCTGGATGAGATTGATTCCGAAAAGCCTGTCTACGTGATTTGTCAGAGTGGCCTTCGTAGCTATATTGCTGCACGAATTCTTATACAAAACGGCTTTGAAGCATACAACTTTGCAGGGGGATATCGCTTTTATGAGAGCGTAATTCATGAGAAGCAGATGAGCGAGAGCTCGTATCCGTGCGGAATGGAAAAATAAAAGGAGGGATTGTCTATGCGCTACGTGTGTCAGGTTTGCGGGTATGTCTACGACAGCAGCAAGGAAAGCGTGCCGTTTGAGCAGCTTCCCGATGATTGGAAGTGCCCACTTTGTAAGGCGCCAAAAACCGAGTTTAAGGCGGAGGAAGAACAGAAACCAGCAAAGCCAGCTACGGCGAGCGCGGGTTCGGCTGCAGTGAACGCAGAGCCAGTTGAACTGAAGAAGTTGTCAGCAGGACAGCTTGCAGCCGTATGTTCGAATTTGGCTCGAGGTTGCGAAAAGCAGTACAACGAAGAAGCGGCTGGATTGTTTACTCAACTAGCGGAGTACTTCACTGCGATTACTCCAGCAACTAACGATGCAACAACTGAAAGCGTCTCGAAACTCCTTCAGGCCGATATCGAACAATATCCTGTTGTGAGAGCAACCGCCGATCAGAACAACGATAGAGGTGCAGCAAGAATCTGTGTTTGGGGAGAGAAGGTCACAAGAATGCTTTCTTCCCTGGTCAACAGGTATTTGAATGAGGGCGAGGCAATGCTTGCCGATACCGACATTTGGGTCTGCACCGTGTGTGGTTTTGTCTATATTGGCGAAACACCTCCGGAGTTATGCCCAGTATGTAAAGTGACTCCTTATAAGTTCGAAAAGATTGAGGGGAGGGCATAAAAATGGAGTTGAAAGCAGTAAGAAATCTCCGTCTATGTACCAAAGACTGCCTGTGTTTGTATGTTTGCCCTGAGGGGGCAACCGACACTGAAAACAGCATTATTGATGTTGAGAAATGTAACGGTTGTGGCATGTGTGCAAAGGCTT
Organism: Anaerotardibacter sp.; assembly: GCA_051878815.1. GTDB lineage: Bacteria > Actinomycetota > Coriobacteriia > Coriobacteriales > Eggerthellaceae > Anaerotardibacter. Next base: position 6,613 of record JBJEKV010000161.1, read on the forward strand.
GTCCAAGCGGTGCCATCAGTATGGTTCCAGTTGAATTCCCGCCACAACAGCCAAAAACTGATGTAGTAAAAGCTGTCTTAAATGACTTGGCTCAGAGCAAAGTGAATGGCGAAAAAATGGCTGCCCAGATTGCTGAATCTACGGAACTTGAGGGACTCAACAGGTTGATGAGGGCAGTTGCAAAGTCAGAACGTCTCATTGCTGAAGATATTATGCGTGAGGCAGGATTCATGCTTCCTCAAAGCAACAATACGCATGAGTTGCTTGACGAATTAATTGAGAACCCACCATCAACAGATTTTCCGCTTGAAGCGGCAAAAACAATACAGGAAATCATTCCAAACAATGAAAAAACAGAAGAAGTAAAGGAAGGAAAAACTATGACTAAATGGATTTGCACCGTATGTGGTTACATTCATGAAGGCGAACAGCCACCTGAGCAGTGCCCAATTTGCAAGCAGCCTGCAGAGAAGTTTGAGAAGGTAACTGAGTCAGCAAAGAGCCCTTATGCAGGAACCAAGACTGAGAAGAATCTCTGGGAAGCATTCGCTGGCGAATCTATGGCAAGGAACAAGTATACCTACTTCGCATCTGTTGCAAAGAAGGCTGGCTATGAGCAGATTGCTGCACTCTTCTTGCAGACCGCTGACAATGAGAAAGAGCATGCAAAGCTCTGGTTCAAGGCATTGGGAGAGTTGGGCGACACTCCTGAGAACTTGCTTCACGCTGCAGAAGGCGAAAATGCTGAATGGACCGACATGTATGATCGCATGGCTCGTGAGGCTGAAGAAGAAGGCTTTACCGAATTGGCCGAACAGTTCCGCGGCGTTGCTGCTATCGAAAAGATGCACGAGGAGAGATATCGCGCACTTCTTAAGAATGTTGAGACTATGGAAGTCTTCAAGAAGAGCGGCGTTACTATTTGGGAATGCCGCAACTGCGGACATGTAGTAGTTGGCTTGGAAGCACCTGAAGTTTGTCCTGTTTGCAAGCATCCTCAGGCTTACTTCGAGGTTCACAAAGAGAACTACTAATTTGCTGACATCATATTTGGCGAAGCGAGGGCCCCGTTTTCCAGCGAGCGGCTCTCGCTTCTTTTTTGAGACATGCATACGCTATCATGGGGGCATGCAAACAACGGATCAAAATAGTACAGAGACCAGTATTTCCGCATCCTTGATCCTCTTCCATGACGGTCAATTCTGGGTGGGTGTAGCTGAGCGCGTGGAGGATGGCCGTCTTAGTGCTTGCCGAATTGTCTTTGGCGCAGAACCTTCAGATGAAGAAATCTTTCAGTTCGTTTGCCGCAAATGGTCTTCACTTCCTTTTCAGGGAAATCTTGAAGCTGAGCCACCTAAAACATCAAAGAATCCTAAGCGACGCATGCGTGAGGCAGCAAAAGCAGTTTCCCAGCGCGGCGCTTCAACAAAATCGCAACAGGCTCTTTCGGAAGCACGAGAAGCCATGAAAGAAGAATCAAAGGCAAAGCGAACGGAGGCAAAGCGCGAGCTGGAACGAGAGCGCTTTGAGCAAAAGCAGGCAAAAAAGAAGCTGAAAAAGCGCGGCCACTAATTCGCCAGCTTATGCCTTGCCAGCTTCTGAAGCGTCCTTTTGGGAGGCGAACTTCATAACGTGCTCCACCTGCTTTTGAAAATACTCAACCGGGAAGAGCGCGATGCCGACCTCGTCACTTCCGACGATTAACCTATCACCTGCTTTCAGGTCAAACTTGTCACGCGTGGCCTTCGGAATCACAATCTGCCCGCGATCATTCATGGTTACCGTCCCCCAAATATCTTTACCGGGAGGTCCGGGAGGAATGGTTCCTACCCCTTCGTCACGCAGGCGTGTGAAAACTTCAAGCAGTTCGTCACGAGAAAAAGGAGCGAGGCCGCTGGTAGGCTCATCTAAGATAAGCACTTTTGCCTGGTGGGAAAGTGCCAGCAAAAGATTGCACTTGACCTTCATTCCTTCGGAGAGTTCAATAGGTTTCTTGTCCAAATCAAGGGCGAACATGCCTCGGTAATATTCCAGGGCATTGTTGTCCCAATTGCTGTAAAACTGTTTTGTCGTGTTGATTATTTGGCGAAGGGTACGGCGTGGATACCAACTTATAGTGCCTATGGAATAGCCCACGCTTTGTTTGATGGTAGCCTCGTTGTCTGACAGGGGTTGGCCGAAGTAGGTGATTTCTCCTGCGTCCGCATGGATGAGGTTAAGCATGGATTTAATGACGGTGGTTTTGCCGGCGCCGTTTCTGCCAATAAACCCTGTAATCTTTCCTTCTTCTAGACCAAATGAGACGTCTTTAAGGCTGAAAGAGGGATAGCTTTTTTGCAGCCCCTTTACTTGTACCTGATTCATAGAAACCGTCCTTTTCATTAACGGGTAAATGCGCATTAACGTTCGAAATCTATGAATAAGGTTATGTTTGGCTGCCTATTTCAACAACCAACCAGAGATTACTGAAATAGCTGAATCGTGTTATTTCTAGTTGCCTTTTGTGTTTGGCGAATAGCTAGTCCAGTAGCCCGTATTTCAGGGTTAATCATTTTCGCTCTATTTCTTTCTGATTGGATGCCTTATAACAGTCTTCCATTTCTCTGGTGCAACCCTTCGTGCGTCAGAGAGATAGATTTCATGATGGAGGCGCGTTTCGCTAAAGTCATTTACGTAGCCTTCTTTTTCGAAATCGAATGCCACGAAATCCTCCCTTTGTTGAAGTGGTTAGTGTTACTAAAGCACAATTACTTCCGTGCGAAAGTCGAAATGAGTTGTAGGATTCTCTTCGGGATTGTCTTTCCAATTTACTGATTCATCATACAAAAACTCTTCGATGGAATGGCCTTTTTGATGGCTATCTTTCTTAACAAGCAACTGAGCTAGTTTTTAGTAATGACCTGCTGGTTAAGATTATTGCTTAACTTTAAATACTTCAGTAGAGCAAGCGTACACTCGCCAGCAGAAGAAAGGATCTTTTTCAACTCCGTCTCCACCGTAGCACGTTACTTCCTTAACGCGGCAAAGCATTTTTTCCGAAGGGTTAAGTTCATTGATCCATTTAGTCAATGAAAGATCGTCGTAATCATGATAGGGAGAATAAGGGAGTAGTTTGTTGTCCATTGTGTAGAACGCTATTTCCCGCTCGCTTATATCAGGAGTACACCTTTTTACTTCAATGAATTCGCCTTCTTTTAATTCGTAGGCATCTAGTTCCGTTTTGATGTCTCGTGACGAGGGAACGGATTCGTACCATGTTGATTGAGCCCAGAGATCAGCAAATCCAAGCAAGCTAAACCCTTCTATTTCCGAAAAAGCAAAATCATTAGCAGTTACTTTTTCAAAAAAAGCGTATTCGCCACGCATCGCTATTGCCTCTTCAAGTGTTTTTGCTCCTTCGTATTTTGGATTAAGGTAATCCAAAACAGAGAAATGCGGGCCGTTATATTGCTTTGGCTCCGGCAGTTTATTTGCTTCGTCTTCGTAGTTAGCCATGGCGCACCTAAATTGTTTTGTTTGGGTTTATGTACTGCTTTCGTTGGAAAAGCGGACCATGCTTCGCTTGAAAAATGGGTCACTTTGAAGGTTTACTTTGAACTTATATACTGGTTCAATGTTGTTTTAACCTCAACAATATAATTATTCACTGAGCCATACGCTCGAAAACTATTGAGTATTCTTCAGCAAAATCAACAGCTGCTTTCACGGCTTTGGTGTCTATGGTGTTTTTCGCTGAACCTGTAGTTACCTCAAAGGGAATCTTGCGTTCCCTTATAACTTGCCTTGTGAAAATATTAACGGCTGTAGTGAAATTCATTCCCATTTCGTTGAGGACTTCATCAGCTTGTCGTTTGAAATTCTCATCCATTCTAATTGTCACATTAGAGGTTGCCATGATTGCACTCCGTCCAATCGGTAACGAGTGTAATTATGTCATGACGAGGTCGATATACAGTAAATTCTCGTCACTTTTTGAATATAGAGCAAAACTGAGACCATCTTTTAAGACGAACGTCATGATGTTAAGTCCGTGGTTGGTAAAACATGACGTAAAAGCCTTTTCAATAGCTTTTCCCGTAAGACCGCTCAAGGATTGATCTGTTTTCCACCCCAAGCAGCAAGAATCTGCTTTCTCGGTCTGCTTAGCTAAATCATCGGAATAAAGAAGAATAGACAGTTCTGTTTTTACGGCTCCTAGAGAGGAATAAAGATGACCGCTTTGGTCGCTCCAGATGGTTAAATCATCGTTTTCGAATCGTAAGATTATTGGTGTGTCGTCAGCCCACCTTCCTTCACAATAGTCCCAAACTCTAATTATTTCTACAAGCGTTTCTCCGTTAAGTAATTTGAGGTCTTCTATATTGTTTGATGTGAAGGATTTCGCCAGTATGAGTTTTTCGTCAATATAGATTGGATTGTTGGTTCCGTTTTCTTTGCAGCCTTCAGGGAGCCTTCCGTTTTTGCCGAAAAGACAATGAGTTTTATGTAACTTGGCTAGAATTATGAGACAGCTTCAAGGTTCTCTAAGTTTTCTCTATCTTTGTCCTGCGGCAATTAGTGGTGATGATTGGGTAGCTTTCAAACGCGATGAGAGTATTAAGTCTATTTTGAGTGTGAAAGCTCTTAGGAATTCGCTTTGGTGTCCTACGGATATTAATCCGCACGTGTTTGAGCGCTTCATTCTTGAGGTTGATGAACTGTAGGTGATAACGCTTTCTGCTCTGTGAAACGTGTGGCCTAATCACTAGGGATTACTTGCAGTTATTATTCGTTGTAGGCTATTTCACTACTACCCATTTTCCAGCACGTGCGCTTCCTTCTCGAACTAAAGCACTACTGCTCTTCAATTCAGCCACGAGTCTTTCAGCGGTTCTTCTTGAACAGCCAAGATG
>JBJEKV010000162.1:0-11405 GCA_051878815.1 Anaerotardibacter sp.
AATATGACGCCATCAACTGGCTCCGTGCGCGTATTGACGAATATACCATTGATCGTATTGGCGTTAACCTCACCTGGGAGCAAGCAACTAAAAATCGCTTGGAAATTATGAAGCACGCTCCAAAGTTCTTTACTGAAGTATTTCGTTCAGAAGAATTCTATGACTATGCTACGAACGAGGCTGAGATTGTTCACAAGTACTACGAACAGAATCTCCGTAGGCTAACAGGAAAAGAGTTGAACGAAACCGAGCAGTATTTGTTGAAGCTGTACGTAGAAGGCTCGGTTCGCACTACCGCATCCTGGCTCAAGGATGATCAAGGTAAGTCTTCTTCATTTATTGTGCGCGTACTCGGACAGGCTTTGCCTGACTTTGCGAAGAAGGTGTACTTCGGCTTCTATAACTAAGCCTCAGATGCGCTCAGAGCTTTTTACGTAAACGCCTCAGATATGATCCCGGTAACATTTCAGAGGGTCTTACCGTACCTCAGCGGCTCTTGTATTAATTTAAAACCATCCTCGCAAGTTCTCAAATAAGACTCTCGCTAAGACAGGTGCTCCTGTCTTTTTAATTGCGCGCGGGGCTGAAAATTCGCCCAAAAATTCACCCAGAGGCCTTCCAAAAAAAAGAACCCAATCCGCCCCAAAAGGGGACAAAAAACGCGATAAAAATGCGTTCAAAACATGTTTTTGACAGGTTCATTCAGAAGCCTAAAAATCAAAAAAACTGGGACAAATTTGCAAGTATGTCCAAAAGAACACGCTCACTTGGCAATTTCTATAAGATTTACCAATAAGAAAAAACTTGACGGCGAACGGCAAATAGGATTGAACTTGTTCATTTTTGTTTACAATTGCCCATTTCTGTAAATTGAACGTGTCAAATTCTTTACAAGGGGAAAAATCTTGTCAAAAAATAGCCCTTATGCAGAATTATAAATAAAAATCAATGGTCATTTCATATAAACTAGACCGTTATCGGTAATGCCTATTTATTTGACAATCCTTAATGGCAAGTTTGCCTGACATTACATTTTTCGATTCTTTGATCCCCTCAAGGAAGAATCGGGTAGTTCGCTGTAATGCCATTGCAGACTTTGGTTTGTTGTTGGTTTGGATGCGTGGAATTTTCTTTCAAGTTCTTGCTCGGTGTGAGGTTGAAAGAAAATTCATAGGCACCCACGAAAAAATGAAAGGAGGGAAACATGGCTACTCAGAAAATGACCGTACGTCACTTTTTGATTTTATTGACCTGTATTACCTGTACTTTTGGTCCAGCTGCTATCACCTTTAGTTGTCCAGGTCTTTGCTATCGCCCAGTAGCAAACTACCTTGGTTGTCAGGTCTCCGATGTTTCTTTCTACATGTCCCTTGTTTATTTTGGTGAGGTTGTATTCTCTGCACCAGTAGGTGCTTTGCTTGAGAAGTACGACGTTCGCATCATCTGCACCATTGCAGCTCTCTGCACAAGCTTGGGTATTGGTATGATGTCCACTTACACTCAGGTATGGCAGTGGTACATCTCCGGTATCTTCATGGGCTTCGGCGAGATCACCATGTTGTGGTTGATGGTTGCAGGTTTGCTCAACCGCTGGTTTAAGAAAAACCTTGGTCTATGCTTAGGTCTGTCTTACGCAATGACCGGTATTGGCGGTGCGGTATTTAACCTTATTGGTCAGTTCATCCTTGGTCCAAACCTTCTTTACGAAGAGACCTGGCGTACCCTTTACTTGGTAGAAGGCGTTTGCGCATTCTTCTTGTCCGTACCATTCACCTTGTTTGCTCTTCGCTCTTATCCAGAAGAGGTAGGTTTGAAGGCTTACGGTGCTCCTTTGGGAGATGGCGAAGTAGAGCACGTTGATCACGAAAGCCTCCCTGGTTTGCCTGCAAGCGTTGCTCTTAAGAAATGGTACTTCTGGGTACTCGCAATTGCTGGCTGCGTATTTAACGTTGCTGGTATCTTCCCTCAGCACTTCACCACTTACTATCAGACCTTGGTTGCTTGCACTGCTGACGGTCAGACCATCCCTGAGTTGATGATTATGTCTGGTACTTTGGAAGCATGCTGCATGGCTGGTATGGCAGTTGGTAAGGTTACCATTGGTGCTATTGAATCTAAGTCCATTGTTGCTGCTTTGTCCTTCGGTTCTATCTGCGGTGTTATCGGTATGCTCGGTGTTTGGTTCGGCGGCTTCGATAAGTTCATCCCAGTATTGTTCTTCGGTGGCTTTATCTACGGTATGTGCTACCCATTGGTTACTACTGTTCTTCCGTTCATTACGCGAGTTCTGTTTGGAGACCGCGACTACGACAAGATTTACTCCTACATTCTTATCCCAGTAAACTTGGTAGGCGCATTCGCAGCATCTGGTTTGGCTCTCATTTACCAGAGCGTAGGTTGGGTACCATTCTTCCTCGTAGGTATCGCAGCTGCTGTAGCTTGCTGGATTATCGGTATGGTAGTTGTTAAGGCAGGCGGTAAGGACTACGACCACGATAAGGTTTACGTAGGCTAATCAAACTAATCCATAGTTGCATTATTCATAGGTTGGTTGCTGACGTTGGATAAAGGGGTACACCGAATTAGCTCCTTTATCCAACAAAAGCAGAAGGAAGGCGGCATCCCCGGTTCGCCTTCCTTTTTTTGTGCGCTGAGTGTGACGCGTTTTCAATGGGTATGACGGCACGTTAATTAATGTCGCGTTTCTAATGGATGAGATGGCACGCCTCTCATGAGCGAGACGGACGCTCATTAATGACGCGCCTCCTGCTCAATTGACCGTTCACAGTATTTTTTGCAGCTCCATAAAAAAATATTTGGGGAGGTTCTATACTAGGAGGCCCCCCCCAATTTATACGGCACGCCTTGGCGTGCCGTTTTTCTTAATGCGCCCATGCGGCGCTTTCGTATGTGTTTTAGCTTTTTGCGAAGAGGTATTTGTTCGCTAACTCAGTTGCAAATAGGCGTTTTGATGAAAGAATGCGGCCTATAGCATACAAGATTGATAGCGCTCGAAGATTTCGCTTGGTCTTTCGCCTGCCTACTTCTCGAAGAAAGCAAGACCAATTGCACCAGGTCCAATGTGGGTGCCAATAGTGCTACCAATGGTGCGAACAGGGAGCTCATCAGCAGGAATACCCTCATAAATATGTGTACTGTCCTTGATGTACTTCTTGAGAAGGGTGTCAGACAAGCCACTGTATGCAAGAGAGAATGGCATGTCGAAGTCGATGCCCGCAGACTTTTCAATTTCCTGAATCAAGAAGTTGTTTCCGTTTTTGGATCCTCGTGCTTTGCCCAATACGGCAATAACACCATCTTCAACGGCAATAACTGGCTTAATGGAAAGAAGGGTGCCAGCGAGTGCTACCGTTGCAGAAATGCGGCCACCCTTTTTCAAGTAATCCAAGGTGTCAAGCAATGCAACAACCTTTACTTTTTTCTTAGCCTTTTCAAGTTCGGCAGCAATATAGGATGCTTCATGACCTTCGCTACGAAGACGAAGCGCATATTCAACAAGGATGCGCTCGCCAAAGGTTGCGCTCAAGGTGTCTACTATATAAATAGGTTTATCAGGGCGCTCCTGTTGGGCAATGCAAGCACTCTGATAGCAGCCCGAAAGTTTTGAAGAAATAGTCAAGCAAAGTACTTCGTTGCCTTTTTCGAGAGCAGCATCAAACGCTTCGCCATAAGCATGAGGAGTGATTTGCGAAGTAGTTGGGAGTTCGTCAGATTCAATCAAGAGCTCGAAGAACTGATTGTGGGAGATATCAACACCATCTCTATAGCTTTTGTCAGGGAAGATGGTAATGAGAGGAATAACTTCAATGCCGAGCGTTTTAGCTTCAGTTTGAAGGATATCGCTTGCTGAGTCAGTAATAATGGTAATAGCCATGGTTTTCCTTTATGAGTCGAGATTATTTGCAATATGGAAAAGGGCTTTTCTGAAGCTCTCAAGAGTTTCTTCATCGAGGCCGTGGGTTGCCTTTTCAACGAAATCGTCAATAATTGGCATGATTTTGGTGCAGATTTCTTTACCTTCATCGGTAAGAGTGATGATTGAGCGATATCCCACAGATCCACTGCCGCCCGCTTTTTCTACTAAGTTTTTGTCCTCAAGTTCATGAACCGTACGAGAAATTGCCGCCTTGTCTTCAACGCAGAGAGCGGAGAGTTCGGCCACGGTAAGGCCTTGAGGGTTCTGTTCTAAGTGAGTCAAACAAGAAACGTGGGCTCCTTTTAAGCCAAAGGCAGCCATTTCTTGATTTCTAATACGCTGATAGGAACGCCTAATGCGCGAAAATTGCGTTGCGAAATGTTCGAATCGGTTATTCAATTAACTCCTTTCTAAATAGGGAAGAGTGAAATATTTTCGGCTCTTTGGTGGTGTCAAAACTGACCCATTTAGAGCGCTTGCGTCTCTTTGCCTGCTCAGCTGGGCAGGCGTTTCTCTTCCGAAATGTTGAGACATCAACATCTTAAGGATAAATGTTGAGATGTCAACAACCGTGAAGAAATTGTGAATAGCCGGGTTTTGCCACATGGCACCACCTGCTGGCGCGTAGCGCTCGCTATTACATGGCGCTCGGAGTTTCTTGCTGTTTGCCTCCGGTTAAGGTTCACTGTTCGCTTTTGGCCGAAGAGGCAGTCCATGCAGCGCTTTGGGATTATTCCCAGAAAGAGGGCAAGACCATTGAAGGCTTGAAGCCTCCAGTAGAAGATATCAATGATATTGATCCTGAAAACGAATTAGATGCCGTAGAGGTGGAAGCTTAGTCTTTCACTTTTGATTTTGCGAAAGCGGCTCCGGAAACCTTCATGGTGAAAAGGGCGCCAGCTGTATGGCGCCAGCTGCTCAAAACCAGCTGTTTTGTGTCAGCTCAGCGCGAGCTTCTTATTCAGCCGTATCAGCCGCCTCTTCGCTCGAAGAACCTTCAGCTGAATTGTTGCCAGTGAGCTGAGCATGCTCTTGGGCAATTTGAACCATGAGCTCATGAAGAGGCCAGGTTTTGTTGAACTTGGTGATGATAGCTTTGTGGGCTACCTGGCAATCGCGTTCCTTAGAGAGAGTAAGAAATGCTTGGATGTTCTTAGATGGAACATTGTTAAAGAGGATGAACTCCTCAAGGGCAGCCTGTCCTTCGAAAGGCTTATAAGAAGGACGGAAGCCAATAAGGCCTGCAACACTTCCTACGGCATCGCCAAGCTGTTCTTCCTTGATAGTGCGTACAGGAATACCCATTTCCTTAAAAAGCGCGCGAAGGGCTTCGCCTTTTTGCGTGGTCTCGTCTAAACCCCACAAACAGACGGAAAAACTTGGGCGGGTTACCTTCTTCTTTGTCTTTTTCTTGGTTGCCATAGGTGCCTTTCATAAAAAACCCGCCAGCCCAATCAAGAACTGGCGGGTAGCGTTCGTGCTTAAATCTTAGCCGAAGTAGCGCTCCAAGAGACCCTTGAGAGCCTTGCCGTGACGAGCTTCGTCACGAGCCATCTCATGAACAGTGTCGTGGATTGCGTCCAAGCCGTTCTTCTTAGCGCAAGATGCAAGATCAAACTTGCCCTTAGTTGCGCCAAATTCGCAGTCAACACGCCATGCCAAGTTGTCCTTGGTGGTTGCCTTCATGTTAGGCTCGAGGTCCTCACCAAGAAGCTCAGCGAACTTAGCGGCATGCTCTGCCTCTTCGTAAGCTGCCTTCTCCCAGTACAAACCAACCTCTGGATAGCCCTCGCGATGAGCAATGCGAGCCATGCAGAGATACATGCCAACCTCGGAGCATTCGCCTTCGAAGTTTGCTTTCAACTGCTCGAAGATGTACTGCTTGTCTTCTTCGGAAATTGCGTCGTTGTTCTTTACGGTCTTGCCATATACGCCGTACTCATGCTCTGCAGCGAGTTCCATTTCGCCTTCGATCTTCTCGAACATGCTTGCTGGCTGCTTGCACATTGGGCACTGCTCTGGAGGCTGCTCGCCTTCGTAAACATAACCGCATACTTTGCATACCCATTTAGTCATGGTCTTTCCTCCTTGTTTTGACGAATCTTTCGATGTGTCCTGGGTTTTATTTTCGGTCTCTGCCGAGGTGCTGGCAGAGGCTGCTCTCGCCGCAATGGTTTTCACATTGTTGCGATAATAGCCATACGTAATGCTTTCCTCATTGGAAAGTGCTTCTGCTTCAACTACTTTTGCGGTGAACTGAATGTGACTGCCTAAGTCAATCTCATCAATTACTTCGCAGCTGAAGAATGCGTTTGCCTTGGTGTAGTAGGCAAGGCCGTTTTCGCTATAAGCCAAATCTGGTGCGTCAGCGAATTTGTCTACGTCTCGTCCGCACTGCATGCCATAGCGCTGGAAAACATCATAAGGAGTACTCATGGTGAGTACCGAGAGATTGAAAACTCTGCTCTCTCTAATAAGCTCAGGCGTGTAGTTTGGAGCCATGCAGGAGATAGTGATGTGCTTTGGATCTGCTGCTGATTGCATGGCAGCATCAATGATGCACGCATTTACCTTGTCTCCCGATTTTGTTGAGAGAAGGTACAATCCATAGCTCATTTTGTGAAATGCTTTACTATCAATTGCCACAGCTTTTCCCCTTTCTTACTCTGTAAAAGCCTTAAAGCGTTTCTTCAGCTCTACATTTTGGACAGAGCCCTCCGAAAGAAAGCGAAAGCGAATCAACCGTATAATTCGAGATATCCGCTACTTGCTCGAGTATGTTTTGAGGGAGTTCTACCAAGACGTCTTCAATAGCACCGCATTTGCTGCACTGAACGTGGTAATGAGGTGCTACGGTGTAATCGAAGCGATCAGCCCCCGCTGGAGAAAAGACCTTGCGTGCTTTGCCGCTTTCACAAAGTTTGTTGAGCGTGCGATACACGGTGGCAATTCCAATGGAAGGGTGATCTTTTGAGACATGAAGAAATACTTCTTCAGCAGTAGGATGGTTGTTAAGCTCATGGAGAGCCTGTTCAATTAATGTTTGTTGAACGGTGTTTCGAGCCACGATAACCTCCTTTGCTAATTCTGATATTATATCTTAAATGATATTAATTATCAATAAGTAAAAAGAGGTGCCTTAGTTTGTAAAACGGCTTAAATATTTTTTAGACAAGCTCGTAGAATACGGTATAGAAGATTTTTTGGAGTACACCTAATGACTAAGAGTTTGAATACCTATTCCGGCAAGTTATTCGATATGCATTGCCATCCAGGCTTTTCTAGCCATGCGCAAGATCTTCTTAATGAGGCAGCTAGCCTGGGCATTGGCGGATTTGGAAATGTGGTAACCCCGCAAGAATATGATTCTTTAGGAGCACTCGCACAAAATCTCCCTGATGGATTTATGGTGGGGGCAGGTCTTCATCCTTGGTGGGTGGAAGACAATCCTGAATTTGAAAAAGTGCTTCATCAAGTATGTGAGCAGATAAACGCAACGACATTTATTGGAGAAGTGGGACTTGACGGATCCCCTTACTTCGCAGAGACGTTTTTGGCTCAAAAAGAGGTATTTCTTACTCTGTTAATGCAGGTTGCAAAAAAGAATCAAGCGGTGCTTTCAATTCATAGCTCGAAAGCGGCAAGTGTGGTGCTTGATTTGCTGGAGCAGAGCGGGATTTGCCCATGTTTTGCAGATTCTTCGCCAGCACAATCTGAAATTGCGGTGATTTTCCATTGGTTCAACGGAAGTGGAGAAGAGTTGAAAAGAGCTCTAGAAAAAGGCTGTTATTTCTCGGTTAATATGAGAATGCTGAACACAAAAAGAGGCAGAGCGTACGTAGCTCAAATACCTGAAAACAAGCTTTTGTTGGAAACAGATTTACCTCAGCGCGAAAATCAGGAGTTGTCTGCACTTGAATGGCGAGGGGTATTAGAAGAAACCCTGATTGAATTGGCCGAAATTCGAAAAACTGAAGTTCAGAGTTTGGGAAATGCCCTTGAGCAAACAAGCAAAAAGCTTTTGGGAATGAAACACGCCTAAAGGGTAAACGCACGTACTCCTTTTACTGTGATGTCTTTAGCACCGAAAAAGCTTTTAAGTCCTAAAGTGATTTCTTCGTCTACATCAAGCCCTCTACAGATAAGGATTTCTCCAAGTTCTCCCTGTAAAACACGGCAGCCCGATTCTTTTAGCTTTTTGGCTGTATTCACTTTAGGGAAATAGAGGTGGAGTTCGGACAAATCTGCGCAGCAACCAATAGCGTCTACTCTATCAATGGCAATAGCTGAGTAGCCCTTCTTTTTCATGTAATCAATAAGGTTTTGTTCGTAGGTAATCTTCATAAGCTGATGGTAACACGTTGTGCGGAATAAGTCTTTTAGCCATATGTTATGAGAGAAAACTTTTTTAGTCTCACGTTTCGGGGGCAAGTTCACTGTCCACACGTTGAGCGGGATAAACTTATTGGTAATACACGCTGTTTAATGCATTAGGTAGATAGAAACAATTCAGATATATGTATAAAACTTAACAAAAAGGGACAATATGGGAGAAAAATCTCGTACACTGATTGGACTGAGATATTTTTTTCATGGAGTTATGAATCCATGAATGCTGATTGAGCAGATTTTTTAGAGAAATCTGCGGCATTCAGCAACATTGATTGTGGATGGGGAAGGGGCCGCAATTATGAAACTTAAAAAAGCACTCTGTCTAGTGCTGTCATTGGTGCTAGCAATGTCAATGCTAGTGGGCTGTTCAGCTCAACAATCTTCTCAAAATGGAAAGAAAGAAAAGGTTACCATTGCGCTTTGGGGTAATGCATTGCTTCAATCGTATGCGCCATATCTTGTTGAGAAGTTTCCAAATGTTGAGTTTGAATTTGAATTGGCAGTTAACTCAACAGACTATTACCGTTACTTAAATGATCGTGATGAGCTTCCTGACATCATGACCGTACGTCGTTTCTCCTTGGGTGACGTTACTGGCTTGAAGGATTCTCTCTATGACTTGAGCGATACTGATTTAGCTCAAACTTTCTATGGAACTTACTTAGACAGCTATACCTATGAGGACGGCACGGTAAATTGGCTTCCTGCTTGTGCAGAAGTTGACAGTATTATTGTTAACAAGACTTTGTTCGAAGAGAACAATATTCCAATTCCTACCGATTACGATTCTTTCGTTTATGCTTGTCAAGCTTTCGAAGCCAAGGGTATTAAGGGCTTCTGCACCGACTTTGGCGCAGACTATACCTGTATGGAAACCTTGCAGGGCTTCTCTATCCCTCAGCTCACTTCCATGGAAGGCCGTCAGTGGCGTCAGGCTTATGAAAGCGGCGCAACTAACCAGCTTGATGAAAGCATATGGATTCCAGTATTTGACAAGTTCTTTGACGTAAAAGAAAAAGCAAACATTGGAGCAGACCAGGCTGAAATGCTCAATGCTGATCCTAAGGTGTTGTATCAGGAAGGCAAGTTGGCTATGTACCGCGGCACTGGTGTAGACGTTGAAAGTTACTCTGGTCGTGAAGATGACGTTTCAGTGCTTCTTCCTTACTTTGCTGATAATGCGGAGGATTCTTGGTATCTCACTTATCCAAACTTCCAAGTTGCTGCAAGTAAAAAGGGCATGGATAATCCAGAGCGCGAAAAGCTCATTCTTGAGATTATGGATGCTATGCTCAACCAGGACGGTTTGAATTGTATTGCTACTGGTAAGAACATGATTCCTTACAACAAGGACGTTGAATTGGAGCTCTTGCCAGCACTTGAGAATATCAAGCCATACGTAGCTGAGAACAAGCTTTATATTCGCCTTGCTTCTAATGATATGTTCAGCATTTCTCAGACAGTTGTTGAGGATATCTTGACGGGTAAAATCACATCTTCCAAGCAGGCCTTTGATCAGTTCAATCAGTTGCTGAGCAAAGCAAAAGAAGAGCAGCCGGTAGTTGCTCATATTGATACTTCAGTGTCTAATGACTTTACTGCCGAGCACGGAAATCAGGCAGCATCTGCTTTATTCAATACTATTCTTGCTGAATCTGATGCTGATTTAATCTTTGGCCAGGCATGTTATGCTGCGGGCCCTATTACTGCTGGTGATTACACCGCAACTGAAGTTGATTATTTGATGACTCGTGATGGTGGCAATCAGGTTTACATGAATGTTACCGGTCAAGACTTGTTCAATTTCGTCCAGGAAACCTTAAAGATTAAAAACACTCGTGGTTCTATCTGCAATGACAGTACTCTTTATGCTTCTGCTGGTTTTGAAATGGACATCACCAAGAAAGATGGTGCTTACACTCTTAACGCATTAACCATTAATGGTCAGCCACTTGATATGGAAAAGACCTACAAAGTAATGCTTGTTTGTGATCATGACTTCTATTTAACTGATGTTACTGAGGCTTGCGGCATAACTGATTACACTATGGATCCAAAAGCTAAGGCTAAAGATTTTATTAAGACTCGTTTGATTGAAAAAGGTGGCCAGCTGGAGGCTCCTACGGACTACATCCGCTTAAGCTAAATTAGATAACGTTTTGTTGGTGGGCTATCTTTCTCTTCTGAAGAGAAGAAAGGTAGCCCACAGCAGCGTTTTCTTTGCATTTTCAGCAAGTTAAAAAAACGACAAAGGAAAGCAAATGATGCTACAAAAAACAAAAGGCATAAATGCCATTCCAATTGTATTTTCACTTGCAGTAGTAGTGTTTCTTGTCTTTGGCGTTTTTTTCGTTCAAAACTATTTGATGCAAGAAACGCTAAAAGAGCGTTCAAGCCAGTTACGAGAAAACGTTGTTCAGATTAAAGCTAATCTTGAACAGGGTTTATCTATGTATTGGTATGAAACGGATGCAATTACTGGTTTTGTAGAAGAAGAGCTTGTTGTTAAAGATAAAGAAGATATTGTTGCTGAAATTAAATCTTTAGAGGAGCGCTTCAATACACACTCCTTCGGTGCAAGAATTGTTCTCTTAGACTCCCAGGGATATTTGTACACCAACACTAAAGAAGTTGGTGTTTGGAACGATGTTATCAAGCTTGTCGATGGAGCAGAAAGGAATACATTTGTAACCAACTCCAATTCTATTGACGGCACGTATCTTGCTTTCGCAGAAAAGCTTGATAAGCAAATTGTTATTGATGATTCAGGTAAAACTATTAGTCATGTGGTTTTACTGAAAGACATTTCCACATTGAAAGACTTTTATAGTACTGAAGCGTTTGAGGGTATGGCAGCTACCTACATCATCAGAACTGATGGCATTATTGCTTACAACGACTCGGAAGACATTCTTGACGTTCGAAATATGTATAAAACGCTTGAGAGCGCAGAATACATTCAAGGCAGAAGTTTTAATGATGTAATGCTTCAGCTTCAAAACGAAGGCGTTGCTGTTGCGAAGGGGATGCTGACGTTTTTCCGTACGAAATCGCCTATGCTGCAAGGCCGAGGGAG
>JBJEKV010000163.1:0-2601 GCA_051878815.1 Anaerotardibacter sp.
AAGTAGAACTGAGGACGATAGCCATCGAAGAATGGGGTGTGACGGCCGCCCTCTTCCTTGGTAAGGATGTAAACCTGGCCAATGAACTCAGTGTGAGGAGTTACAGAGCCTGGCTTGCAGAGTACCTGACCACGGATGATCTCGTCGCGCTTTACGCCACGGAGCAAGCAACCGATGTTGTCGCCAGCCTGTGCTTCGTCGAGCATCTTACGGAACATCTCAATACCAGTACATACGGTCTTGGTGGTTTCCTTGATACCAACGATTTCGAGTTCGTCGTTTACGTGAAGAACGCCGCGCTCTACACGACCGGTAGCTACGGTACCACGACCAGTAATGGTCATAGTGTCCTCAACAGCCATCAAGAAAGGCTTGTCAACGTCGCGCTCTGGGGTAGGAATGTGAGAGTCAACGGTATCCATGAGCTCCCAAATCTTCTCCTGCCATTCAGCATCGCCTTCGAGAGCCTTAAGAGCAGAACCACGAACGATTGGGCAATCTTCGAATTCATAGGACTCGAGAAGTTCAGTAACTTCCATCTCTACGAGCTCGAGGAGCTCTTCGTCGTCAACCATGTCGCACTTGTTCAAGAATACTACGATGTAAGGAACACCAACCTGACGAGCCAAGAGGATGTGCTCACGAGTCTGAGCCATAGGACCGTCGGTAGCTGCGATTACGAGGATAGCACCGTCCATCTGAGCAGCACCAGTAATCATGTTCTTTACGTAGTCAGCGTGACCTGGGCAGTCAACGTGTGCGTAGTGACGAGTGTCAGTTTCGTACTCGATGTGAGCAATGGAAATGGTAATACCACGTTCACGCTCTTCAGGAGCCTTGTCAATCTGATCAAACGCGGTGAAGTCTGCAGTAGCAGTACCATGGGAACCGTCGTTTGAAGAAAGGGTCTTAGAAATTGCTGCGGTGAGGGTTGTCTTGCCGTGGTCAACATGGCCGATAGTACCAATGTTAACATGTGGCTTAGAACGCTCGAACTTTTCCTTAGCCATTGTTCCTCCTAGATAGGATTTGCCTTTTCGGCGGTTAATAAATAAAGAAAAGCTTACTTTGCAGTAAGCGGGAAAATTTGGTAGCGGTAACTGGATTCGAACCAGTGACGCCACGGGTATGAACCGTGTGCTCTAGCCAACTGAGCTATACCGCCATAAATGGAGCCCACAACCGGACTTGAACCGGTGACCTCTTCGTTACCAACGAAGTGCTCTACCGACTGAGCTATATGGGCAAGTGGTGGGAGTGCAAGGATTCGAACCTTGGAAGGCGTAGCCAACGGATTTACAGTCCGTCCCATTTGACCGCTCTGGAACACTCCCAAATTAAGTGCTTGTGATCATGTGTAATTTTCAAGCTGCTACCTGCTTAAGCAACCTTTGCACAAGCAAGCATTAGGATAATACGCTAGAAATTTCTTCCTGTCAACACACTTTTTTGTATTGAGCGTATTTTCCACTTTTGCCTTTTGCTCCTGTTAAGAGAGCTGACTTGCAAAAGCGAAGAATATTCTACGCAAAGAAGTTTTAATTAACAAGACTAATTTTTTCTTTTTTTAATTTTTTCTTTCCGAAAGGTTTTTCGCTGTACAACGCTCGCGAAAAAACTGCTTGATCCTTGTATGTAACTCGAAAAAAACTGCTTTCTCACTGTATCTATCTCGAGATAAACCACTTAACCACGGGAGGTTATCGAATGAAAAAACTCGTTGCTCACCCTATGGGCCTTCTAAAAAATACGAGCTCTTCCCCCACTGCCGTTAAGCCAGTGGAAGATTTCGGCAACTTCACGAGAAGTTTTAACAGTACTCAAGAATCTCGCAAAATAGTGAGAGGCTAGATTTCTCTAGCCTCTTAGGTGTTGACCTTTAATCTGTCTTTAAACCAACGATTTATTTATTTGTGCTCTCTGAGCCCACTTAGCTACCTTAGCTTTGTCCAAGCTCGCAAAGCGTATTTGAATTTAAGAGCTTTATCCGAAACAGCAAAGCCTTTATCAAAGCTACCAAGACTTATTAGCACTTAGCGTCCATATAAGTATCGAATTCGTCGTAGATTTCCTTGCTTGGTTCTTTGGTGAGCAAAGAAACAACCACAATGACAATCAAGCTTACGATAAATGCAGGGAGCAATTCGTATACGCCAAAGAATCCACCCAATGGCTTAATAAAGTTATGCCAGATTAATACTGTTGCGGTACCAGAAATCATGCCCGCAAGTGCGCCAGGGAAATTCGTACGACGCCAGTAGAGCGACATAATCATCAGAGGACCAAAAGATGCGCCGAAGCCAGCCCATGCGTAAGAAACAATACCGAAGATTGTAGAGTTCTCATCAAGTGCTAAGAAGATACCGAACAGCAAAATAACAATCAAAGTACCACGAGCAACAATCATTACTTGCCTGTCGGTTGCTTTTCTATTAATAAGGCCACGGTAAATGTTTTCCGCAATAGCAGATCCGGAAATAAGCAAGTATGAAGAAGATGAAGACATAGCTGCAGCAAAAATACCCGAAACAACCAAGCCGCACATGAATGAAGGCAAAAGCATCTGAGACAATACGATGAATACGTTCTCAGCGCTTGATG
>JBJEKV010000164.1:0-2595 GCA_051878815.1 Anaerotardibacter sp.
TCCGCATTCGCTACCATCTTGGGTTGGTTTGCATCCTTTATTTCTGTTATTTGGTACTTCGTTTTTACCCCTAAAGCTCCTATTAAGTTGCAGAAGAATAATCTCAAGCTGGAGCGAATCCTTGTCTTGGAAATCCTCAAGCTTGGTTTGGCAAGCTTCTTGCTTCAAACCGCTATTTGCATTGCGAACTTAATCATCAACTATCAGCTTGTTAAGTTCGGCAATATCTCAGATTTAGGCGCAGAAAATGCATTGGCAGCTATTGGTGTTGTAGGAAAAATTGCCAGTATTGCCATTATGCCTATCGTGGGCATTTCGGCAGCTGCTCAGCCATTGTTGGGTTATAACTATGGTGCAGGCAACTTGAAAAGAGTTCGCCATGCTCTTGGATTTGCGCTGCTCTACGGCGTAATTGTGGGCCTTGTGGTATGGGGTATTACCCGTTTATGGCCATACGAGATTGTTGGAGCTTTCGGCGTAGAAAACGATTTGATGGATTTGACTCTCTTCGCTCTTGAAGTACAGATGATGCTTATTCCTCTGGTTGGTGTCCAGATTATCTCCTCCAACTACTTCCAGGCAACGGGTCAGCCAGTTAAGGCAACCTTCCTTTCGCTGATTAGACAGGTAATCATCTTTATGCCTGCGTTGCTTATTATTCCTGAGATTGTTCCTTTGATTTTTGGCATCGATCCGCTTTATGCATTATTTGCTTCCTGGCCGGTATCTGACTTCTTGTCAATTTTCATTGCAGGAATGTTCTTGATTCATGAATTGGGCCGTTTGAAGAAAATTGAGCAGGGAAAAGTTACTGACAAATACGTGGGCGGCCAGTACAAAAAGAAGGAAGCTTAGTTAGCTTCCTTATAGCGAAAAGCTCAAGCAAAAGCTGGCTTTTAGACGAAATAGCTTTGCGAAGCGCTGTGTTGTGATGCGCGGGCTTGCAGAGCGCAGTGCCGAGAAAAAAAGAAGGAAGCTTAGTTAGCTTCCTTCTCTGCCATGATGGTTAATAATTCTTGGCGCATGACCTCAACAGGTGCTTCTTTACCGGTCCAGATTTCTATCTGCGCAGCTCCTTGGTAGAGCGTCATGGAAAGGCCGTTAATAATAGGACAACCTGCTTCTTTTGCGTTGATGAGGAACTGAGTTTCTGCAGGGTTGTAGCAGGCATCAAAATAAAGCTTTCCCGGCAAAACGTGCTCTTTTGGAAGAGGGGTTTGGCCAATGGTTTCGCCCATGCCAATACCCGTTCCATTTACAATAACGTCTGATTCTGCAACAAGAGAGAAGTCACCAAATGGAACTACTTCAATGTTTCCGCCAAAGTTGGTAACGATGCTCTGGCAGAGTTCCTCGGTCATTTCTGGAACAATATCAGTGATGTAAATCTTTTTAGCGTTGTGGTAAGCCAAAATGGAAGCAATTGCTCTACCAACTCCGCCGGCACCAATGAGGAAGAAGGTACTCTCTTCAACATTGATTCCTGCTTCAAGCGTGATGGTGTTGTAGAAACCAACGCCGTCAGTGTTGTAGCCAATAAGCTTGTTATCAGGGGTAATCTTCACGGTGTTGCAGGAACCCATCTTTTCGCAAAGAGGATCGTATTCATCCAAGTATTCCATGACCTTGATTTTGTTTGGCTTGGTAACCGCAAAGCCCGCAAAGCTTAAATAACGAAGGCCGGTTACTACTTCGTAGAGGTGCTCGTTGTCAACTTCGCTATAAAAGTAGCAGAGGTTGATGTTAGCCTCTTCGTAGGCTTTATTCATCATGCGTGCTGCAAATGACTGGCTCAGTGGGGTGCCTAAAAGCGCAATCATTCGAGTATCAATATCTATCATGAAACTTCCCCTCATCAGAAACGAATAGAGTATTTATTTCTTGAAATCATAATAATCAAGAGACTCTAATTTCATCCCTTCATTTTTGTTGAATTCAAGAATCTTGCTTATGGTTTCGTTGAGGAACTGCATCTGTTCAAGGCCCAGATACTCAACAAGCTTGAACGTATGCTCGGATTTCTGTTTCTCTACTTGCTCAACAATGCGCTGACCTTTTTCAGTGAAATGAATAGCAACGGCGCGAGAGTCGTACTTTGATTTGGAGCGCGTGATGATGCCCTTTGCTTCAAGGGATTTGAGGAGTTGAGAAAGCGCGCTTTTCGTAATATGAGTGCAATGAGCAATGGTTGAGGGGTGCACTTCTTCGAATTGTCTGAGA
This sequence comes from Anaerotardibacter sp., assembly GCA_051878815.1. GTDB lineage: Bacteria > Actinomycetota > Coriobacteriia > Coriobacteriales > Eggerthellaceae > Anaerotardibacter. The sequence goes on from JBJEKV010000164.1 coordinate 2,221, forward strand.
TTAATAGCAATTTGGATAATAACCTTGCATTCAGCAGGGGTTATTTCTTCGGGAACAAACTGCTCCGGCGGAAGAAGACGATGGAGATTAGTTATATTATTCTGGAAGTCATTGAGCGCTTTTTCCAGTTCTTTATCCATGGTCATTTCTTTCTGCATCGATTTTTCTTGGTTAGTACTCTACCAAAAAATAAGCGCTAAGCCACTCTTTTCATCTTGGTAGATGCATAAGAATAGCTTAGCGCGTGTTAAGTAAAGTTGCGTTGTCTTGACTAATTCCCCGAAGCGTTGCTTGGTGTGGATTTAGTCTTAGTGCAGTTCAGCGTGAATTTCCTGCAAGGAGAAGATCTCAGGATCACCTACAGACTGAGCAACC
>JBJEKV010000165.1:0-2593 GCA_051878815.1 Anaerotardibacter sp.
GAATAGTAGTTGAGTGATAGCTTTCGTAGGCTGCAAAAATAGTACGCATGCAAGTTGGAAGTGCAAAGGTGATAGTGGTTATGGAAAGGGTAGTGGTGCTTACACTCATTGTTTTAGTAAGCGAAGGATCCGGCTGAAAAGGCATAGCTATATGAGCAATTACTGCCAATACAATAGCGGCAATCCATAAAAGGACATAGTGGGGTAAAAAGGTAATGATATTTTGCAGAATATAATGTTCTTCAAGGTTTAATTTATATTCAGATTTCATTCGTTTTGTTTTCGTTCTCTTCATATGTTTATCGAATTACTTGTGCAAAGAGAAATACAGAGAAATATTTTTTACGTAATTACTCTATTGCACTGTTTTAGTTACTAACTTATACTACATATATCCAAACAATACATATTTTTTGTTGTACTACATAATGTATTTGTTTGATTTAAACAGGTTTCTGTGATGATAAGTATCACAGACGCCCAAACATACTATATAGTTTAGCATTTTGAAAGATGCTTCCCTAATAAGGGAGACTATCTAAATGAGAAACTGTATGCCTCCCATTGGGTAATCAATTTGATTTTCAAGTGGGGGGGGACCCATGATGTGGCTCACTTTGGGTCACATCTTTTTTTACTATATGTCTTATTTTTTTCTTTTTCCTATTATCATGTTTTCTTGTGTTATTCTAACAACTGGACTATTCTTCTTTTCTTTGCTGACCTGGGTAAACTGTCAATAACCTCTTAGCTTTTGAATTGTAGATATAGTTGTTGAGGGGATTCTTTTTTATTGGATTTCACTAACTAACTGTGATTTTGTTAAGAAGGTTTATTGATGAAAGTTAATGACATATTGCTCGGTCTTGTTGCTCTTCATCCAGATATCTCAGGATATGAACTGAAGAAAATTATTGAGGGTGCAACGCGCTATTTTGTTACCATCCGTCTCTCTCAAATCTATCCTGCCTTAAAGAAAATGGCTGATGAGGGCCTTCTTTCCTATTTTGAAGAAATTACTGAGGGTGGTAGAGCTACAAAGCGCTATTCCCTTACTGAAGCAGGTAAAGAACAATTGATAGCTTCATTGAAGGAACCAATCAACTTCAATATGTCTACTAACACTGCACGGGTATTTCTTCTTCGTACAACGTTTATTGGTTTGTTGTCAAAAGAAGATCAAATTTCATTCTTTACTGCTGGTCTTGAACACTACAAGGCAGAGCGTGAGATTTTAGCTAAAGATCAGTTTGAGGTGCTTCATTCGTTTTTGTCTGATGAGGTTGCTCAAAAAGATTCCATTCACAATATTTGGAACTTTGAATATCATCACGTTCTTGAATACGATGAGATGCTTATTGCCTGGATTGAAAAAGTGCTCGCCAGTTTAAAGGATTAATATCTTCTATTTGAGTATTTAAACTGGTATACTCACTTTTTCCCGTGTAATCCTCATAGAAGTGTTACAATACTAAATTGCGCATTATGCTAACATTGCCTCATTACTACGTGAGGCATTCTTTTCATTTTAACTAGCTGGAGGATTCTATTGGCAGTCAATGAAAACCACTTTAAAGGCCTAAAGGTTGCTGAACTACGTTCGGTAGCGGAAAAAGCGGGAATTAATCCAACAGGCTTGAAAAAGGCTGAACTTATTGATGCTCTCATTGCTAAATCTCAATCCATTGAAGCTGAGGCATCTGCTAAGCCAGTAAACAATGAACCTACCCCTGATCCTGAAGAGGGTCCAACCAGTGAGGTAGATTTTTCTAACGACGAAGAAATTCGTGCGGAAGATTTAACTGATGAAGCGCTTCTTGAAGGCATTCCGGCAGAAGAACTAAAATCTGCAACAACTATTAAGCCTCCAAAGCGTTCTGCTCAGTCTTCTCGTTCTTCACGAAGGAATCGTGTTCGCAGGGCTGATGTAACCCTTCTTACGGGTGACCCTGTTCGTATGTATTTGAAAGAAATTGGTAGAGTAGACCTTCTTACTGCTTCTGACGAAATAGACCTTGCTATGAAGATTGAAGCAGGCGTTGAAGCAGCTAAGGAACTTGAGCGTGCTCAGGAAGAGGGAATTGAACTCGACCGTCGTACTCGTAGGCGTCTTTCTCGCGTTGAGGAAGTAGGACTTGACGCAAAAGATCAGCTCATTGAGGCAAACCTTCGTTTGGTAGTTTCTATTGCTAAGCGTTATGTTGGCCGTGGCATGCAGTTTATGGACCTTATCCAGGAAGGCAATTTGGGCCTTATGCGTGCTGCTGACAAGTTTGAGTACAAAAAGGGATTTAAGTTTTCTACCTATGCAACATGGTGGATTCGCCAGGCAATTACTCGTTCCATTGCAGACCAGGCTCGTACCATCCGCATTCCTGTGCATATGGTTGAAACCATTAATAAGATGGTTCGTATTCAGCGTCAGCTCAATCAGGTTCTTAACAGGGACCCAACCCCTGAAGAAATTGGTAAGGAAATGGGTCTTACTGCAGAGCGCGTTATTGAAATCCAGCGTATTTCTACCGAACCAGTTTCCTTGGAAACTCCAATTGGTGAAGAGGAAGACTCCTCTTTGGGTGATTTCGTTAAGGAC
>JBJEKV010000166.1:0-2586 GCA_051878815.1 Anaerotardibacter sp.
TTCCCGTTTTTCCTAGCGCGCTTTTCTTGATATCTCGATGAACATATTGTCTAAACATTTAGTAGAATGTGTTCATAAACCGATTTTAGGAGTGTGAAATGCCTATGACTACTGCTCCCAAAAACACCGATAAGCCTAGACGTCGCGGTCGTCCAAGAAAAGCCGGAAACAGCTCTGGTAATCCACGCGAAACTATCGTAGCAAGCGCAATTAAACTGTTTAAAGAAAAGGGTTATGCAAAAACATCACTCAGCGAAATTTCACGTCAGGTAGGCATTGACCAATCATCAATTTACTACTGGTTCTCCTCTAAAGAAGCTATTCTTGAAAGCCTCTTTAAGGACCAAAATTCACAGCAGATCATTAAAAGCATTGCTGCAACGGATGAACCATACACCAAAAAGCTTTTCGCGTTGATTATTTTTGACGTAGTAAGCAAGTGCGACCTCCCTTTCGACTTCATCGAATTGGAAGCGCTTATTCACGACAAGAAAAGCAATTTTGAATTCGTATTAGATGACTACCGAACGGTCTATCAGGGGCTTGTTTCTTTTATTGAAAAAGGAATCGAAACAGGAGAATTTAAACCATGCAATGCGGGCGAACGTGCCGTTGCTATCCTTTCGGTTTCCGAAGGCTTGCAGCATCACTATCATTCGAAAATTCGCGGCGAATTAATTCTTGAAGCTTCAGGCTATACCGTGCAAAATCTCTCTCCGGAGGAAATCGGTTGCATGGCCGGTAAAACCGTGCTCCCAAGTCTGCTCACCGATTCTCCTGATTTTAACCAATTAGCGGAAGACACCCTGGCCCTCCTGGCAAAGCTCTCTTTGCAAGAAAAGCATAATACGCCAGAAGAAGACCAAGAAAGCGAATAGGCTACGGCCTACATAACCCCAAGCTGAGCCAAGGAATCAACCGAAACCGTTGTTACTTCGCGCCAGTATTCAAGGGTTTTTCCTTCATGAGGATCAAAAATACCTACTGTTTTGAAGCCTCCCTGAGTAAGGGCGTTAAGCGCATACAGGGAGTCTTCAAAACCCCAGGTGATTTCCTTTGGAGTTTGAAGCAACTCGTGCGCATGATTGTAGATTTTCGGACTACGCTTGGTTGTGTTCAAATCATCTACCGAAATAATCTCTTTGAAGTAATCACCAATTCCAGTGTTCGCAACGCCTGCCTGCAAAAAACGCTGTGGGCTTGAAGAAACGATGCTCATCACAATGCCGCCGCAAGCAGCTGCTTCCAAGAAGGTTGCCACACCCGGAAGAAGCGTTGCCTTTGTTGCGTAGTAGTCAACCATATATTCGTCAATAATTGAAACAACGGAAGCGCTATCACGACCAATACCGAACTTCTCATGGAAGAACTGTCCGATCTCAGGAATGGTCATTGTTGTTAATACTGCGCGGTCCTCTTTGGTAACTTCGCCGTGAGAAATTGAAACAAGATGGTCTTCAATTCCCTGCCATGCACCAATGGAGTCAATAAGCGTTCCGTCGAAGTCAATAAGAGCTCCCGCAATATCGAGAAAGCTATTTTGGTAATTTACGTATAGTTTTGCCATAGTGATTACTCGTAGTCCTTTTTAAGATTAGCGAATGCCTGCTTGGAATTAATGATAGTGCTCGAGTCAATGCAATAACCCGCACGAACCCAACCGCCAACACCAAAGCTGTCGGATGCTACCAACAAAAGCTCGTGTTCTTTTGCCTTGTCAGAGAAAGCCTGAGCATCCTCTTCAAGTGCCTTAATCCAAAGATAAAATGCACCATCAGGGGAAATATACTCATAGCCAAGCTCGTCCAGGATATCAGTCAAGAGCTTGCGGTTCCTTTCGTATGCCGCAATATCAGCTGGTTCATCAACGCACTTCTCAATGACACGCTGGAAGAATACCGGCGAACATACATATCCCAAAGAACGACCTGCACCACATACGGCAAGGTAAACCTTCTTCCAATCAGTAACCTGACTTGGAACAAGAACATAACCAATGCGCTCACCTGGCAAAGAGAGAGACTTAGACCAGGAATAGCAAACCAAGGTGTTGTCATATAAGGAAGGAACCCAGGATACTTCAGCGCCGCCGTATGCCAATTCACGGTAAGGCTCATCGGAGATCAAGTAAATCTCGTGACCGTATTCGTCCTGCTTTTCGTTCAATACGGCTGCAAGCGCTTCAAGTGTTTGACGGGTATAAACAGTACCTACAGGATTGTTAGGGCTATTAATAACAATGCCACGAGTCTGAGGAGTGATTGCCTTTGCTACTGCCTCAATATCAATCTGGAAGGTATCGGTTCTTGCAGGAACTTCAACGCAGGTTGCTCCCGCGCAGTTAATCCATACGCGATATTCAGGGAAATAAGGAGAAATTACAATAATCTCATTTCCTGCACCTGGCTCAACGATAGCAGTAAAGCAGGCAGAGAGTGATGCTGCCGCACCCATGGTGAGATACAAATTATCTTTCGAATAATCAGTACCAAAACGCTTATTGAGATTATCGGCAATAGCAGTGCGTGTTGAATCAAGACCTGCAGAAGATGAGTAGGCATGGAGCTGTGCAGGCGGAAGCTTGAT
>JBJEKV010000167.1:0-2574 GCA_051878815.1 Anaerotardibacter sp.
CTCCTCACCCAAGAAGAGCTTGAGAGTCTGCTTGACAAGGCTATTGCTCAGGAAATCTTTATTCCAGTATTCGTTGGTTCTACCATCATTGAACAGGGTATCCGCGGTTTGATGGACGATATTGCCACCTACTTCCCACACCCTCGTTTCCGTGGTCCTATTCCGCTCAAGGATGGTTCTAAGCTTCGTATTGATGAAAAGACTGGCGAACCTGCTTGCTTCGTATTTAAGACCATCTCCGACCCATTTGTTGGTCGTTTGAGCTTCGTAAAGGTTCTTTCTGGCTATCTTGAGCCTGGTCATGAACTAATTAACGCACGCACTCAGAAAAAAGAACGCGTTGGTCATTTGTACGTCATGATGGGTAAAGAGCCTATGGACGTTAAGAGTGCAAAGGCTGGCGATATCATTGTTATTCCTAAGCTCAATGAGACAAAAACAGGCGATACTCTCTCCGTTTCTGGCTCCATTGAAGTTACTGAAATGCCAATGCCTAAGCCACTCTATCCAGTAGTATTCGAAGCTGAAAATAAGAATGACGAAGATAAGTTGGGAACCTTCTTGGCACGTCAGGCTGAAGTAGATCCTACTATTCGCATTATTCGCAGTGAAGAAACTCATCAGGTAGTTGTATACACCATGGGCGATATGGCGGTTGATGTTCTTCTTAATCGTTTGAAAGAGCAGACTGGTATCCAGGCTAAATTAGGCAAGGTTCGCATTCCTTATCGTGAGACTATTACCCGTACTGCTTCTGCTCAGGGTCGTCATAAGAAGCAGACTGGTGGCTCTGGTCAGTTTGGTGATTGCTGGTTGCGTATCAGTCCTAACACCGGTAATGGTTACGAGTTTGGTTCTGAAATTGTGGGTGGTAAGATTCCTAAGAACTTCATTCCTGCAATTGATAAGGGTGTTCAGGAAACCATGGCTGAAGGTATTTTGGCAGGCTACCCAATGGTAGACGTTAAGTGCGTAGTATTTGACGGTTCTTATCATTCGGTAGACTCTAACGAAATGGCATTCAAGACTGCAGCACGTATTGGTTTCAAGGCTGCTGCCGAAGAAGCTGCTCCTATTATTCTTGAGCCAATGGCTGATATGGAGATTCAGGTTTCTGAGCAGTTTGCTGGTGCAGTAATGGGCGACATTTCCACGAAGCGTGGACGTATTGTGGGTACTGACTCGAGCGACACCGGTGACACCATTGTTTTGGTTCGTGTTCCTTATGCTGAGGTAATGAACTACACCGTTGATCTCCGTGCAATCTCTCGTGGTTCTGCTTCTTACACCTTGCGTTTGAATGGTTATGAGCCAGCTCCTTACGATGTACAGCAAAAGCTTGTTGCGGAATATGAGCAGTCTCGCAAATAAGCAAGAAGGGCTTGTTAATAAAGCATCTGCTTTCGAAAGGTGAGAAGTCTTTTCGAAAACAAATCAGGTAATGACTTGAGAAACAAATCAGGAAATGACCTGAAATAAGGCAGGAAATTACTTGAGTAATTAATCAAGAAATGACCTGAGAGTCGCACATCAGGTTTATTCGTAAATCTAAGAAGGGGTTTCTGATAAGTTTAGGAACCCCTTTTTCGTGGTAATCTATTCGCATTAGCTGTTCTTTAGTTGAAAAGGGCATTTATGGGTCTCATTGAAGATTGCGCACAAAATCACCTGGAGTACTTAGAAGGCAGGGTAGGTACTATAAAGCTTCAGCAGATGAAGGCTTTAAGTGATTCTTCGGTTGAAGGAAGAGCAAAGTACTACGAAATATGTTCGGAGCTTTTACATGTCGAAAGAAAGATATCTGAATTGCGCAAAGCCCTCGAAGAGCCTTATTCGTTTGATGCACGCAATCCCTTAAGAGAAGCTCTGCGCGAAGAGAGAACGCGCCTTTTGGAGACGCTTGATGGGGAAGTCGATTCGGAAAAGAAGAACGAAATCCAAAATCGCTATGTTGAAATAACAAACGCTATTAATTCGCTCTCTGCTTAAGGGTTGAAGTTTGCTCTGGGCTAACCTTGATTATTCGTATTTGCTTTGCTTTAATCTCAGTCCACGAATCCCCTGATAAACGCTGTTTTTACCCCTCTTTCAAGCGTCAAGCTTCCTTAATTTCGCCTGCTAAAACCAAAAAAAAGCCTTTGAGCTTGGTAAATGAGCTGTGTAGAGCATTTACTAAATTGTTATGACGCTTTGTAGTTTCTGTTACAACTCACGTTCTGCGCTTTGGCATTAGGGGGTTTTCGAGTAAAATTTATCCCTGTGATTTAAGGAGACCTATATGTGTGGAATTGTTGGCTATGTTGGCCATAAACAGGCAAAAGATATTCTTCTCGAAGGATTAGCTCGTCTCGAGTATCGTGGCTATGACTCGGCAGGAATTGCTGTTGAACAAAGTGATGGTGCTATTTCAGTTGTTCGCCGTCAGGGAAAAGTTGCGGAACTGGTAAACGCTATTAGTGAAACAGATTGTCTTGGCAATTGTGGTATTGGCCATACTCGTTGGGCAACTCACGGTGTTCCAAGTGAACGCAATGCTCATCCTCACACAAGCTGTGCAAATGATATTGCTGTTGT
>JBJEKV010000168.1:0-2571 GCA_051878815.1 Anaerotardibacter sp.
TTTCTTTCGGTCCATCCATGCATCTTCAGCATAAGGAAGAACTTCGCGCTCAAAGTATTCGTCAATGTCTTGTTTTAGAGGAATGTTTTCCGTATCACGAAGAGCTGAATCAGGCTTAGGCCTACCCTTCTTGTCGGTTACAACATTACCCTCTTCATCGCGCAAAGGACGTTCAACGGTAACAGTTGTATAACCAAAGTCTTCGGTATCAAAAATCTTACAAATCTCAGTTTCTTTAAAATCAGACCAGATTCGTACAATCTCTTCGATTGCAGCATCATCAAGTTCTTTGCGCTTAGAACCCAAAGACTTACGCATCTTTTTGCCCATATCGGTAGCGTTTACTAACTGGACCTTATTCTTCCTGTGGGCTGGTTTCTTATTGTTGAGAACCCAAATATAAGTTGCAATGCCTGTATTGAAGAAGAAGTCTGTTGGCATAGCAACAATACCTTCAAGAAGGTCATTTTCTAAAATCCACTTACGGATATCACTTTCACCAGAGCCAGCAGCACCAGTAAAGAGCGGAGAACCATTTAAAAAGACAGCAACTCTGCCTCCTCCCTCTTTGCGAGCACGCATCTTAGAAATCATGTGCTGCACAAAAAGAAGCTGACCATCAGATACTCGAGGAGTGCCCGCAACAAAACGACCATTTGGATCCTTTGCCTCTTCCAGAACTTCTTTTTTTACTTTTTCCCATTTAACCCCATAGGGCGGATTTGAGACCTGGTACGCAAAAGTCTTACCAGGGAATTTATCGTCACTTAATGTGTTGCCAGGCATGATAGCATCAGCCTTACCGCCTTTGAGCATAATATCTGCTTTTGCCATAGCGTAAGTCTGAGGATTGAGCTCCTGTCCATATACAAGAACATCAGCACTTTCGTTGTATGCACGCACTCTATCTTCAAAGCAAGTAAGTGCACCACCTGTGCCACAGCATGGGTCATAACAAGTAATGATGCGGCCAGGAATAACAAGATCATCCACTGCTTCTGCAGTAACCAAATCAACGGCAAGTTTTAAACCATCACGAGGACTGAAATGTTCACCAGCAGTTTCATTACTCATTTCAGAAAACTTACGGATAAGCTCTTCGTAAATGTCACCCATTGCCGCATTATCAACTTGCTCAATACTAAGATCTACTTCACAGAACTTCTCAATTACCTGGAATAAAAGATTCTTATCATCAAGTGCGTTTAAAACGCTAATAAGGTCAAACTTCTCAAAGATTTCTTCAGCATCAGAGCTGAATTTGCAAATATAGTCAGCAGTATTAGCAACAATATTGTTTGGATCGCTGGTCAGCTTTTTCATATCGTACTGACTAGTGTTATAGAAATTCTGCCCACTGGCCTTCATCAAAAACTGAGTAGCCATGGATGTTTCGCTAAATTTTGCGTTTGCTTCAAGAACTGCCTCTTTTGTAGGAGCAAGAACACAATCAAGTCGTCTAAGAATAGTAAATGGCAGAATGATATCTCCATACTCATGCTGCTTATAGTCTCCACGAAGAAGATCAGCAACAGACCAGATGAATGCAGATATTTCAGAATGATTCATTTGTAATCCCCTGTGCAGTTTCCGTTTGCCTTATTCTAACAGTCAATAAACCCCAGCGAATTAGCGCATAGCTAAGAAATCCATGAGAAAACACTTCCGAAATCACGCAACCATTTGGCTGTTCATGTTCATTGTTGTTTTACCGTATATAAATACAGGAGCGTTATTCAAATCACCCCTAATATGATTCCAAGAGATTCCTCCACCACTTATAGGGAAAAACCGGTTCAATCAGAATTATTAAACCGTTAGAAAAACAAAAGCCAAGAAGTCTCAGCTCCCTGGCTGTTTTGTACGCATTCCTTACGAGATTAAATACAGACGTTTTCCGCTTGTTTTCACTCCATCTCCATGCGAGCGCGTCTGTCGGACAACGCTTCTCCCTCATAGGTAAAGAATTTCGGCCCTTGATAAGAACCGCCTGGATTTCCTAGTAATTGCGCAGCCAAATTGGACATAGTGGTGACCTGTCCCTCATATAAAATATGGTTCTTATCGTCTTCCACTGTTGCAGTTATACTGTCGTCCTTGATAAAAGCGATTTTAGCCCCAACAGGAATATCCACCATACTAAACTGAAAACTCTTTAGGCGTGGCGTTGTGGCAATCTCTTCTTCTGCAAGCTCTTCAGCTGAAGCATTTACGAGCTCCAAGCAATCCACGTCCCCACGAAGCCTTGCAACGTGTTTAAAAATCTCATATGCACGCTCGGGGGAGATTTTGAAAAATTCGCGCTCGCGAACTTTTCCTGTCGCAGCGATTTCTCTTGCATGAAGAGAATCGTCAACCAAATCAATCAACGCGTGGATGTTTTTCTCGACTTCAGCAGGTTCGCTGACGTGATAAAGAGCATAAGCGCGAAACATCAGAGGGATATTCGCTGGCCTATTGAGCTCGTCGAGCCTTTTCTTGATATCATTGCGGGCGGTCATTCCTATCTTTACCCAGCCATCAAGACACGGATTTGTGAGAATGTAGACAATTCCCTTCTTTTCCATAAAA
>JBJEKV010000169.1:0-11221 GCA_051878815.1 Anaerotardibacter sp.
TAGCGTTTGTTATTCCTTCTTGTAGTTCTATTAATATCCGTAAGTTTACTGATTGGTCTCGAAAAAAGGTATCTACCGCAGACTCCATTTTTAATCCTGACGAGCCATTAGTTTCTCAGAAAGAATACTTGGAAACGGTACAGAACTTAAGCAAGGTTTCAAAGCACGTAACTCCTCCAGCAGTTCGCTTGGAGCATCGCTTGTACCCATGGGTATATTTCGGCATTTTGCCGCTTTTTGCACTTTCCAATGCAGACGTTGCAGTATCGGGAGATGCTATTGCTCAGGCGCTTGAATGTACTGCACTTCCAGGAGTTTTCTTTGGTCTTTTAATTGGTAAGCCTTTAGGTATTTTGTTGGCTTCGTTCTTGGTGGTAAAAATCGGAAAGGTTTCACTGCCAGAAAACGCCAACTGGAGCCATATGATTGGTGCCGCAATTTTGGGCGGCGTTGGTTTTACCATGGCAATCTTTGTTGCTAACTTGGCTTATTCTGATCCTGCCATGATTGCTTCAGCAAAAATTGGCATTTTGGCAAGTTCTCTTACGGCAGGTACACTTGGCTTTATCGTTTTGCTTATCCAGGCACGAAAAGCAGAGGCAAAGGGTGTCAGCTATGTTCATTCTTCTACAAATTATGAAGAGTTGCTTGCTGCCGACCAGGAAGAAGCGCGTAAATCAAAGCGCTTCGTAAATAAGGTTCTTAAGGAGCGCGAAGCTCAGGCTCAAACAAAGCAGGGCAGTTCTGAATCTGCTGAGAATAACCACAATTAATTGGGCGAAAGTTAAGCTTCAAAAGCTAACTGGTGAAGAGCAACCAATGAAAACAAAAAAACACAGCATAAACCAATAAAGGTCTATGCTGTGTTGATTGACGGACTGAAACTTAACGTAACGATGGCTGATGCCGTTTAGAATAGTAAAAGCTAAGAATTAAAGAGCTTGAATAAACTCTTTAATCTGGTTGTTTACGAACTCAGGGTTATCCCTGTTGGAGTTGTGCCCAGCGCCAGGGACCCATACGAGATTGATACCTTCTTTTTCTTGCCAATTCTTGTTGTAGCGTTTTGTTGAGCCAGCAGCATCGTGTTCGCCGCAAAGAGCAAGGAAAGGACAATCAATAAAGTAGGCTCGGTTGGTGGTAACTGCCTCGTAAAGCGCCTTGTAGCCAGCATCTGCCAAACGGCAGTATTCCTTTTGGTTGTACGAGCCAATAAGCTGTTTCATATATGCTTGGCCATAAGGAGTAGTTGAACAGCCAGTAGCTCCCCATTCAATAAGAAGCTTCCAAGGGATTGAGCGATATATCCAGTAGGTGTTTTTCAAGAATTCCAACTCAGCTTTGGTGTAGTAAGAAGATTTCAAGGAAGCAGAGTCAACACTGATAAAACCCTTTGCTTCGCCAGGATACCTATCAATATACATTTGAGAGAGATAGCCACCCATGGACTGGCCAATAAGCACGTATTCGGTAATGCCTTCTTTTTCTAAAATCTCATGTAAATAGCCCGCATCGCGATACAAATCTTGAGGGCCATCCCATGGTTTTGACTGGCCATGAGCAGGAGGATCCCAGGTTAAGAGGTTGACTTTACCTACGAACTCTTTCACCTGTTCGTCAAAAAGATGATGGTCGGCCGTAAGGCCCGGGAGCATGACAAGCCACAGATTGTCTTTGCCTTGTTTGTTTGTCCAATAGCGAATTGGGCCATAAGCGGTAGGAAATACGTATTCGCAAAGCATAAAATGCCTCCTCAAAATAGGATTTCATAAACAAAGAGAGTCAATGTTTGAATGAGCTACAGATTGAGTTAAGTACAGTCTAGCATCTTTTGCTTTGGCTAAACTTACGCGATTGTAAGTTAGCTCCACATAAGAACTTTCTATAATGAAGATGGGGGAGAAAGAGGTTATCTATGTGCAAAATTGGCATTGTTGAAGATGATCCCGTTTTATGTGTTGAGCTTTGCCGTATCCTTGATCCTGAGGTAGTGATAGTCAACCTTCTTGCTCAAGCGCCTGTTGTTATTGGATTGTCGGTATTGGTAGTAGGCTTTGCAATCTATGGCGTAAGTCTTGTGTTAAGCGTGCGCTTCTATTCAACACGAGAATTGTAGTGCATATTCAGAAGTTCCTGAGACAAGCTATAATTCAGAAAAAGAATGCTTCTGCTATATTCTTACCACAATCTGAATTTTCTTGAGCGAAAGGGACACAACATGGCAACCGTATTAGTTGTTGAAGACGATAGAAGTATGCGAATGCTTACGGTTGCTCGTCTATCAGGAAAGTACAACGTCCTTACAGCAAGTGATGGACTTGAGGCGCTTGAATTGGTCCGCCATGGTGGTATTGATCTCATCGTGGCGGACATTATGATGCCTCGAATGGATGGGTATGAGCTACTTGATACCCTTCGCAAAGAAGGAGTAGATACGCCGTTTCTCATGCTTACTGCAAAAGAAACGATTGACTCTAAGCGTCTTGGTTTTGAGTTGGGTGCAGATGACTACCTTACTAAGCCATTCAATTCTGAAGAATTGCTCTGGCGTGTAGCAGCACTTCTTCGCCGTTCTGGTATTTCTGAAAGCAGAAAAATTACAGTTGGAAGCATCACGGTTGATTCCGAGCGCTATGCGGTGTATTCCGATCAGGAATATATTGAGCTTCCACGACGAGAATTTGATTTGCTCTTCCAAATGCTTTCGTATCCAGGCCAGATTTTCTCCAAACGCCAACTTATGGATAAGGTCTGGGGTATTGCTTCGGAAAGTGGGGAAGAGACGGTCAAGACTCACATCAGCCGCTTGCGAAACAAGCTTGCTAACATCAAGGAATTCTCTATCGTGACAGTAAAAGGTCTGGGCTATAAGGTGGATATTGCCGATGAAGCAAGCAAAGAAGGCTAAGAACCAAGCGTATCAGGTTCGTGACTTGGTAAAAGAGCAGGCGAAAGAACTGCCAAACCAAGCTACCACCGAATTCCTTAAAGCGAAAGAACAGGCGCGGGTTTTCTTAAAGCGCAATCTTCCTCAGGTAATTGTGCAGGGCGTCATTATTGTTGCGGTATCGGTTGCTTCGTATCTGCTTATGACGTGGCTTGTTACCGAGATTGCTGGCGTAGAAAATACGATGCTGGCAGCACTCTATGAGATTTTGGGAACGCTGCTTCTCATGGTAATTGCGCTCGTTTCGGTCAATACCTTTATTTATCGCAGTAGATTCAAAGAAATTGATACCTTATCCGAGGCAATTTTTAGTGTTGCTAATGGAGACTTTCAGTATCGAATTGACTATCATCCGCGTGACCCAATGGCGGGTGTGTATGAAAACTTCAATAAGATGACCAGCGAGCTTGCTAGCGTGCAGTTGCTGCAAAATGACTTTATTAACAATTATTCCCATGAATTCAAAACACCTATTGCCTCTATTGGTGGCTTTGCTGAACTTCTTTTAGAGAAAGACCTTTCCAGAGAGCAGCAACAGGAATATCTCACTATTATTCGCGATGAGTCAGAGCGCTTATCCACGCTTGCCTCAAACACGATTTTCCTCTCTAAACTTTCAAACCAACAGCGCATTGGGGAAACTGAGGTGTATAACCTGGGCGAACAGCTTCGTCAGTGTGCCATTATTTGCTCGGGTGCTTGGATGGGTAAACATCAGGAATTTGAAAGCGAATTGCCTGATATTGAGTTTGAAGGCAATAAAGAAATCATGTCTCATCTTTGGCTTAACCTTCTGACAAATGCGGTTAAGTACACTCCCGAGGGTGGCATCATTACCCTCACCTTAGAAGAGGGCGAAGACTCAGTTTTTGTGAGCGTACGTGATACGGGCGAAGGTATGACTAAAGCAACGCAAGCGCACCTCTTCGATCCGTATTTCCAGGGAGACTCAAGCAGGTCTGTTCAAGGTCTTGGATTGGGTCTTTCCATCTGCAGTAGAATTGTTGAGCTGTGTAAGGGCAGTATTTCGGTTGAAAGTACTCTCGGTGAAGGAAGTGTGTTTCTCGTAACGCTTCCTAAGAGCACTGCGTTGGCAAGCAGTAAGTAATTTTGAGGCTTTCCGACAACCTGAAGTTTTCGCGTAAATTAAATGTAAACTTTGTTGGAATTTGGTTTACCAGGACATTACCGAAAAAAAGTATTCTAGTCTGAGATAGGTAAAAGCCTCGTCTAAATGGAGACCAGAATGTCCTTATTACTTGTTTGCGATTCTTCAAGTGATCTCTACGATGCAGAATTAGTACAAGGAGAAGTTTTTTTAAAGACCGTTCCTTTTTCTATGCTCATTGGTGGCAAAAACTATATTGATGACGAATCTCTTGATATCGAAGAGTTCGTGTCCGATATGGAGAGTTGCAAAGAATTAGGCAGTTCTGCCTGTCCTTCTCCTCAGTCGTGGGCAAGTATTTTTGAAGAAGCTGACGAAGTAATTGCGTTTACTATCTCATCAAATCTTTCTGGCAGCCATAACAGTGCTGAATCCGCAAAGAAAATGGTTCATGAAACGTATCCCGACAAGAAGATTGAGGTTATTGATAGCTTCTCAACGGGACCAGGAATCATTATTCTGATTGATCGCTTATTGGAGTGGCGTGCTCAAGGGGAAACTTTTGAGGGTATTGTTGCTCATCTTCGCAAGTATGTTGATGCTTGCAATACTGTTTTTGCACTTTCTTCCTTTGGTAATTTGGCAAAGAACGGTCGCGTATCTAAGACGGTAGGCATTATTGCTACCCATTTGCCTATTTGGGGCGTTGGTAGAGCATCGACCGAGGGAACCATTGAAATGGTTGGCAAAGCAAAGGGCAAAAAAGGCGTCTTGAAGATGATTATTGGCGAAATGGAAGATCAGGGCTTTGCAGGAGGAGACGTGGTTATTAGCCATTGTTTCAATCTTGAATTGGCTCAAAAGCTCGCCGATCTTATTGTTGAGACATGGCCAACTGCGCAAATCACTATCCATAAAACACGCGGTTTGGACAGTTTTTATGCTGAGCGTAGCGGTTTGATTATTGGTTACTGCTAATACTCTTTTATGGCCGGGGTTATCTGTTTTCTGCGCATACGTTTGCTCTCTTTATGGGCGGTAATCATTTGAATTTTCGCTTGCTATGTCGGTAACATTCCTTTGGATTTCGGCTACGAGGGCTCTATAAACTATTGCTATATATAAGTAAAAAAAGAAAAGTTATAACTAAGAAAAGACTCGGTAAAGAGTCTTTTCTCTTTGTGCTAAAAGAAGTATTCTTGACCCTTGAGGGAAAATTCAATACTTCATGGTTTATTTTGAATTTTTTAGGATACTCTCTTTAAAAAAAATCTGTCGGAGGAACCGGTGGTTTTAGCTATTTCTATAACGCTTGCCGTTATTGCTTACATACTTTTCTTCGCATACGACTGGATTAGTGTGCGAAAGCCACAGGTAGCTTATACCTCTTTTTTGTTTGGGGTGGGTGTTATCCTCGTAATCGTTTCCACGCTTGTTCTTCTCTTAAATTCCTTCGAGCTTGTAAGCGTTTCTCTTCCGTTTATTGCAGGAATAGTGATTGTGGTAATTTCTCTCGGGGCAACTATTTGGTCGCTTGTTTTTTCTCTTCCAAAAGGAACGTACTCTAACCCGGGTGAGCCCCGTAAAGTGTACGAAGGGGGAGCATATGCCCTCTGCCGGCATCCCGGTGTTTTCTTTTACTGTTGCCTTTACATAGGTTTGTTGATTGCTTTACCAAGTTTTGTCAATTTTGCTGGTTTTTTTATACTGTGTTCGGGTAATGTTGCTTATATGCTCTTTCAGGACAAATGGACCTTTCCGCTATTGCTTGAAGGATATGAAGAATACAAGAAACGTTCAAATTTGTTTATTCCTCGGATTAGTGCCCGAGTAAGAGCTTAAGAAAGAAGGTGAAGAGCAGTGGCTGAAGATAAGTTTGTGTCTTCTCGTACCCAAAGTGAGCTTTGGGACGAATGCTGCGGTTTTCTCACCCTTTCGCTTGATCAATATATGACTATCCAGAATCGTTTGCTGTCCGAGCAGATGTCAATCTGGGTTAAGAGCCCTCTGGGCCAAAAGATAACCAACGGAAAATCCCCTCAGACAATCGATGAGTTTCGTCGCGCGGTTCCTCTTACTACCTATGAAGACTACGCTGACGTGTTGCTCAGTCAGAGGGAAGAGATGCTTCCTGAAAAGCCTGCCGTATGGATTGAGACCACCTGGGAAGGCGGCAAGCATCCAATCAAAAGCGCTCCGTATACTCAGGCTATGCTGGATACCTTCCACAGGAACGCGCGTTCCCTCATTATCTTCTCAACCGCAACCGACTGGAATACGTACACCGTTGGTAAAAACGTTTTATCAGGCCTTGCTCCTCTTCCTTATTTGACTGGTTTGATGGGTCAAATTCTTGACGAAGAGTACGGCTTCAACATGTTTCCTCCGCGGGAAACTACGCTTTCAATGAGCTTTTCTGAAAGAAGTAAACTTGGCATCAAGATGGGTCTTTCAGAAGGTATTGATTACTTCTTTGGATTGGGAAGTATTAGCTATCACTTAAGCAAGCAGATAGGTAAATCTTCAGGCTCTTCGAAGAAGAATGTTTCTCCAAAAGTACTCTTGCGTATGCTTAAAGCGAAAGCCAAGGCTAAAAAAGAAGGTCGCGAGGTATATCCAAAAGACATCTTTGATTTGAAGGGATTCGTGTGCGCAGGTACTGACAACGCGTGTTACAAAGATGATTTGGAGAAGCTCTGGGGCGTTCGCCCTATGGAGATTTTCGCGGGAACTGAATGCAGCTTGGTAGGAACGGAAACATGGAATCGCAAAGATTTGTATTTCTATCCTGATGTGTGTTTCTATGAGTTCTTGCCATTGGAATGTGTAAGGCGCACCGATAAACATATGCCTACCCTTACCATGGATCAGGTTGAGCCAGGCGGTATCTATGAACTGGTAGTAACCGTGTTTAAGGGCGGTGCTTTTGCACGCTATCGCATGGGAGACGTGTACCGCTGTGTAGGCATTGGGGATGAGAGAGACCATTCCTCGCTTCCTCGATTCCGCTATATTGATCGCGTGCCAACCATTATTGATATTGCGGGTTTTACGCGCATTACCGAAAACTCAATTAACGAAGTTGTGGCGCTTTCTCGCCTTCCTATTAAACAGTGGTGTGCTGCTAAAGAATTTGACGCACAGACTCGTCATCCATTCCTTCATTTATATGTTGAGATGGAAGCCGAAGAAGTGCTTGATATAGCGCTGAGCGAAGAAGTGCTTCGCAGGCATTTAGAGGTTTATTTCAGTTATCAAGATAACGACTACGATAACTTGAAGAAGATTCTGGAAATGGAACCTCTTCGCATTACTTTTGTTCAGAGTGGAACCTTTGAACAGTATGAGGCGTATACGGGTGCCCCTATTGAGACAATGAATCCTCCTCGCAGAGAGATTTTGTCTCTTCTTGCCCATCATTCAGGAGGGCAGGTGTGGTCAGTATGATGCCAGGATTTGCAATTATTCCTTTGGTGACGTTTTTCTTATACGTCTTCATGCTGGGTATTTTTGCTTCGGCGAAGAAAAATGAATTAATCCGCTCATTCATGGTTTTTCTGGCCTTTATGGCACTGTGGTCAGGTGGATCGTTTCTTATGCGCATCCAATTCTTGGATATGATTGAACCGTGGTATCACCTTTCCTTTGTAGGAATTTGGATTGGCGTAATTACTATGGATATGTTGGTATGTAAGTTCGCCGAAACGAAATTCTCTCTTGTTGAGTATACCATTTCGGGCTTAATCATACTGATGCTGATAGCTAACTTCTTTACCGGCATGTTCTTGGACGCGCCCGCGCCTCAGTATCTTGAAGATGGTTCGGTAAGGTTTGTGTACACCATGACTATAGGCACCTACCTTATGTATGGCCTATTGGCGATTTGCTTTGTCTTTATTGGTGGCCATGTTGTTCAAACCTTACGTAAGCAACTAATGCCTCCTTCGGCTATCCGTGTTCTTATTTTGGGCACGGCTATTTTGGTATTAGGCAACGTAATTATCATGGTGCCACCATTTAGCGGTATTCCGTTAGACATTGTGGGTGGCGCTTTCTTCGCACTCAGTGTTTTTGTTGCGCTCTATTACAAACATCTGGTTTCTTTATCGTTAGCGTTTTCGCGTAAAACCTACGCGTTCTTCTCGTTTATTTCGCTGCTGTTCTTCGTTTTGTTTGCAGCCCCTGCTATCGAGGCATGGATTAGGCAATTGCCGGCACCTTTCTGCAATGCAAGTATTTCTCTTGTTGCTATTGTCTCTGCAATTTGGGCAGTGTTTGTTTATTGGTTGGTATATCGCATTAGCGAACAACTCTTCCTTCGCGATTTCAACGCGCGCGTAAGTGGTTTGCAGGAATACCATTCTGAAATCTCACGTAGTTTGGAGATTTATCAAGTTGGAGATTGTTTCTGCAAGCAGGCACTCAAAGACTTCCGTGAGATTCGTGCTGCGCGTATGTGTGCGGTGGACAGTGCGGGTAATTTGGTAATTGTTGGTAGCTCAAGCTCGTTTGAAGTGGGCAGGGTGGTAGTTAAATCCTCTAGTGCTATCCTTGATTGGTTCGCGCTTCAGAGTGAGCCAGTGTTTATGGATGAGTTTGTTCACAGTAACGAATATCGTGGTTTATGGGAAGAAGAAAAGCGTTACTTAGGCGCGCTTTCGGCTGACTATATCGTTCCTCTTCGCGATGATAGCGAATTGCTTGGTGCGGCATTCTTAACCTTGCGTTCAAAAGAGCGTCGTTTGCCGGTTGCTGATCAAGAGCATCTTATCAATATGATGATGCTTACAGCTTCGTCTGTTCGCAATAGTATTTTGTATGAACGCGTGGCGAAAGATGCAAAAACTGACGATTTGACGGGACTTCTTAATCGTAAATACTTCTTGTCGTTGATTGATAAGACGTATGGAGCAAACCCAGCGGGCGTGCTTAGTCTCATTATTGTTAATGTGGACGACTTCAAGCTTTATAACCAGCTTTATGGCGAACGTGTAGGTGATGAGGCGCTCAAGAATATTGCCGATATTATTTCTCGTTCGGTACCAGAAGGATGCTCTGTTTCACGTTATGGCGGAAAAGAATTCGGCGTCTTAATGCCAGGATATGACACCCGCAAAGCATATCAGCTTGCTCAAAACTTACAGCGCCAGATTTATGACTTAAATCGTGCTCCTTCTGAAGAATTGGGTGCGTTAAAGATTATTACCACCAGTATTGGTGTTTGCAGTATTCCGTTTGGCGCAAGCAGTATTAAGCAGCTTATTGCTAATGCGGATATGTCGGTTTATCAGGTTAAGCAAAAAGGTAAAAACGGCATTAAAGTATTCTCTGTTAGTGACATCAAAGAAGGTCGTGCGCCACAGATTCCTGACCGTCAGGGAACGTATTCAAGCTACGAGAGCACCATCTATGCTTTGGTTGCTGCTATTGACGTAAAAGATCATTACACTTTTACTCACTCAAACAATGTAGCGTATTACGCTTCTGCGCTTGCACGCGCCTGCAATTTGGATGAGGATACGGTTGAGATTGTTCGCGAGGCTGGTCTTCTTCACGATATTGGAAAGATTGGTATTCCTGAGAATATTCTTAATAAGAAGGATCGCCTTACACACGAAGAATATGAAATCATGAAGAAGCATCCAGAGAATGCCGTTTCAATTATTCGCCATCTCCCAAGCCTTGACTATGTAATTCCTGCGGTAGTGGGGCACCATGAGCGTTGGGATGGAAAGGGATACCCTCGTCAGCTTCAGGGCGAAGACATCCCTTTGAGTGCCCGTATTTTGTGTGTCGCCGACTCCTTTGACGCTATTACTACCAAGCGCGTATACCAAGACGTTCGTAGTTTTGATGAGGCATTGCGCATCCTTGAAGAAGGAGCAGGCTCTCAGTTTGATCCTCATTTGGTTCACTTGTTTGTGAAGGGAATTAGAGAGGGCCGCATTGAGATGCAGAACAAGAAGTCAGTAATGGAGACAGCGTAGTTTTAGCTGGCTGTTTAGGTTTGGTCACTGTCAGAGTGCCCAAGGCTTTTCAACTCCTCTCTCTTTTCGTCTGCTTTGACGTTCTCATGAAATCAGGTCTTTTCCTACCTACGTATAGTAGAGCCGAAAGTTTGTTCTCGAAAAGAAGGAGCGTAACGTGGATTGGAGAGGTCCGGCCTGGAACGCAGGGCCTAGGCCATTGAAACGATTTACCCAATCGGGGTTTATCCCACCATTAACTTGTTGGTCTTCTTCAAGAATTTCGCAGGAATTGGACGGTCTAAGCGCCAGACAATATTCATTGGACGAGAGCCAGTATGTTCTACATAATTAGCTGTTCCAAGATAGGTATAAGCTTCAGCGCTCTTGGTTATGCTGTTGTTTCTGAATTCGCGAACAAATAAAAGTATCTTGCTTTCGTATTTACTCTGAGACTCTCGGTGGTGAATATAGCGCTGACCAGTATTTGAAGTATCCGAGGTAGTGCTTTGGCTTTGCCAATGGAAAAGGCTTTCGTTAATCGAGTAGTCTTTGTACATAGTTGTTGGCGAATAATCTTTGTCGCTCTTGTTAAGGGTTACGAAGAATACATCAAGTTTCTTTTCGGGAAGCCATTTTGCACCTTCGCGAACAGTGGAAGGATTCAAATAATCCATGGCTACGAGCAGCTGATCACGTGTGTACGTGCAGTGTAAATCAAGCGGACAGTCAAAGCCTAACTCAACTGGTTCATCGATAAAGTCAATCTGCTCAAAGCGGTACTGGAGTAAATCGATAAGCTCGCCAAGCAAAGTAGTGCAGCCGCTGAGCGCACGAAGATTATCAAGAACCTCTTCGCTATCCCAATCTTCGGCCGCTTTGTTCCAAATTGTGATGTAGAACATTTGCATCATGCGCTTTTCAAGGTCAGAAAGTGCTGAAATATTGACCTCGTTTAATCGAGGCAGGACGTCAAGCAAAAAGGAAATCCAACGACGAGAATCAATTGCGGTCAGTTTGACAAACGCTTTTGCAAGGACTCCTTCCAGGGGCTCTTCGAAATTGTCAATCACTCCTGCGGCTGCGCAGATACGAGAGAAAGGTGCAAACTTATAAATTGTTCGAGGGTCCAAGTGGTAATAATTGAGGAAGTTTGCAAGCGTTGGCTCCATGCCGCTATCTTCCTTAAAGGAAGTAACA
>JBJEKV010000170.1:0-2562 GCA_051878815.1 Anaerotardibacter sp.
AGAGAGCGCTGAGGGTTCAGCTTGAAAATCAGGGTGTAGATTCCAGGCGCATAGTTTGCCTTAATAAGTGCACGGTTTGCAATAATCATGAATTCTTTTCATATCGTGGCCAGAATGGTGTTGCTGGTCGTCATGGAGCATTCGCTGTTCGTACGCGATAAATGTTTGTACTCAATACAATAATCAAGGAGATGATAGGGTGAGTACTGCAACTCGTTATCAGCATCTTCGCAAAGAGCTTGATTCTCAATGTGAAAAGGTGGGAAGAAAGCCTGAAGAAGTTACTTTGCTGGCGGTATCTAAAACGGTAGATATTGATCAGGTTGAAATTGCTATTTCCGCGGGCGCTCATGCGTTCGGTGAGAACCGTCCTGATGAGCTTTTACGTAAAAAAGCTGCATTTCCGCAGGAAGAGTGGCACTTTATTGGTAATATTCAATCTCGCCGAATTGGAGATATCGTATCTGCAGCTGATTTGATTCATTCAGTGTGTAAAGAGTCTCACTTAGCAAAGATTGACAAAGCGGCTCGTGAGCTGGGAAAAGTCCAAAAGATTCTTCTCGAAGTTAACGTTTCGGGAGAGGAGTCAAAAAGTGGCTTTTCTGCTGATGATGTGTACTCTGTTTTGTGCTCAGCTGCGTCCTTTGAGAATATTGAGGTATGTGGCTTGATGACTATGGCTCCTCGCAGTGATGAGGATGCGGTATTGTTTACGTTTTCGGGTTTGAGCGCTCTGAGAGAGAAGCTTCAGCAAAAACTCGATGAGCAACAGATAGGAATCACCTTATCAGAGCTCTCCATGGGCATGACAGAAGATTGGAAGACTGCGGTTGAATACGGAAGCACCTGCATTCGTCTTGGACGCGCAGTTTTTGATGATTCTTTTGAATAAGAGAGGTATATAAGAATGGATTTTCCTCGTCCTCAGTTTTCGCCAAGCAATCTTATTGGTGATCTGAAAGATAGATTTTCTGGTTCTCGCAATCAGGAAATGTATGACGATTATTATGAGAACGAATATTACGAAGGTTATCCTGAAGTAGATGACTACGACGTGTACACCTATGACGAAGACGATAGGCGTTCGGGTGGTAGCTTTGGAAGAACTACCTATGTGCGCACTGATGGCTATGGTGCACGCTCTCCTCGTTTGGTAACTGCCGAAGATGTACGAGCAACTACTTCTGCTTACGGTGTTGAGCCTTCTTATTCCCATACCTCCAGCTACGACCAGCGTGCTTCAGAACCTTCTACCCCTGCTGCGCAGCGCATTGCTGAAATGGGTAGGTCTGCTCGTGAGAGTTTAGCAAACATTTCACCATTTTCTCGTGGACAGAACGCGGGTAATAGCAACACTAGCAATTCTTATGCCCCTTATGACGAGGGATATGACGATTTTTATGACGAAATTGAAGATATGGCAACGCCTGCTTCTTCAATTAATGATTTCACTTCAGCGTTCCAGAAGGAGCAAACGAGCCAGATTCCTGCTCAGCCAGCTCCATCCCAGGGTGGCGTTACTAAAGGTATCTTTGGTGCTCAGCTTGAACCTAACCGTAAGTCCGCAGGGTTAGACAATCTCTTTACGCCAACCGATGCTGATTATGCAGCACCTCAGAGTTCGTCGGCATATGGGGCAAATCAGGCTCCATCGGCTACAGGAGATGCGTCTTATAACACAAGCAATTCGCTCAGAACTGAGCCTCTCTATGCATCTGACTATACAAATCCAGTGCATGGTTCTGGCAGAGAATTTTTCGTTATGCGCCCTGCTGATTTTGGCGAAGCAGAGAGTATCGTGCTGAATCTTCGCCAGGATAAAATTGTAGTTCTTGACTTCAAGACCACTAATCCTGAGCTCACTAAGCGCGTGTTGGACTTCTCGTTTGGTGTTATTGCAGCACTTGAGGGTCATATTGAATGCTTGGAGGCTAAAGTCTTTGTTATGACTTTAGGATCTTCTTTGACTCTTGAAGAGCGTCATAGGGTTCGTAAGCAAGGGGTTATGTAGGCTCTCTGCATTTAGGATTCCTCTTTTGAAAAAGAATGATGAGTCGGTATACTGTTTTTCATGTATTGGAAGCACTAGGGTAGTGCCGTTTTTGGAAAAAGGTTTCTTGTGAGTCTTGCATACATTCTCGTAACCTTAGCTGATACCTACTCAATGGTAATCTTTGTGTACATTTTGATGTCCTGGATTCCTATGAGTGAAGGCTTAATTGCCGACATTTATCAGGCATTAGGTAAAATTTGTGACCCATTTTTAGATATCTTTAAACGCATTATTCCGCCAATTGGTATGATTGACGTAAGTCCGATTGTGGCTTTGTTGGTACTCCAGTTTGGTGTGCGTTTTATCGCTGGTATAATTTGGTAAATATTAATCGCAGAAAACGATTAAAGGGGAGATTATGGCAATTACTGCTGAGGATATTCAGAACCAAACATTTAGCATTGATCGTCGCGGCTACAACGTAGACGAAATGGATGTATTCTTGGAGCGCGTTGCTCAAGAAGTTGATGCACTTAATAACGAAATTGCTTCTTTGCGTCAGCAGATTG
>JBJEKV010000171.1:0-11154 GCA_051878815.1 Anaerotardibacter sp.
ACTTCGCTTCAAGACTTTGTAAATAGGGTTCCTGCATCGGCATTTAACCGCAAGACTTTGGAAGCGCTGATCAAATCGGGTGGCTTTGACTCTACGGGCTACACGCGCAAGCAGTTGATGTATTTCGTTGACGAAACCCCACTTTTGGAAAGCGCGTCAAAGCGTCAGAAGGATAAAGCAGCGGGTCAGATTAGTATGTTCGACATGTTTGCCGAAGATCCTGATGCGGGCTTCACTGAGGACATTCCTGAGCCTGACGGAATTGAATGGGACAAGAAGACCCTTCTCACCTTCGAGAAGGAAATCTTGAAGATGTATGTATCCGACCATCCATTGCGTCCGTATGAGAATTACTTGCCACGTATTACGAAATATTCCATGGCAGAGCTCAATGATAGAACTTCAAGCACGAAAACCGAAGTTTTCGCGGGAATGATTTCTGAAGTTTCCACCAAGCGCACCAAGCGAGGAACCTTGATGGCAAACTTCACGCTTGAAGACACCACCGGCTCGGTTGAGTGTGTATGCTTCGATTTCGAAAAGAATCAAAACGCGGTGTATGAAGACGCCATTGTAAAGATTAAAGGTCGCTTCGAGGTTAATGACCGTGGAAACCAATTGCTTGTCAATGAGGTTAAGCTTCTTGAGTTGAGCGAAAACGAGGCAAACGCGGCGCCGCTTTGCTTGGAGCTTACGGTAAAGATGTCTGAGTTTAATGCGATTACGTCAAATAAGCTGATTAACATCTTAAAAGCTCATCCTGGTAAGGACTCTATAGTATTATTTGTCGTACAGTCTGATGGCTCAAAAATGAAAGCTGAGCTGCCAGTTCAGGTTAATTCTAAGGATTCGCTTTTGCTGGCACATTTGCATGACTTGTTTAACCGTCCTATTTGGAAGGCTTCATAAGTGGCAGAACGCTTAAACAATACGATGATTACTTTTGCGCTGACCATTTCTTATAATGGTCAGCCTTTTAATGGGTACGCAAAGCAGCCTGGTCAACTTACGGTTCAAGGAAGTTTGGAAGAGGCGCTCTCTTTGGTGTTTCGCCAGAGAATTGAAACCGTTTGTTCGGGAAGAACAGATTCGGGTGTTCATGCGCGCGGTCAGATTGTAAGTTTCTCAATCCCTGAATATGCGTGGGAGAACAGAAACGAATACAAGGTACTTCGCTCTCTTAATGCGTTGACTCATGAGAGTATTGCTATCAAGAAGATTGAACGAAAATCGAATGATTTCTCTGCGCGTTTCTCTGCGGTAAGTAGGGAATATCGTTACTTTATTGCTACCGATCCTCACGGCCCTTTGCTTATGGAAGACTTCTCGTGGCATTTGGGCAAGAAACTTGATATTGCGGCTATGCGTAAAGCGGCACGCTATCTTATTGGCGAGCATGACTTCAAAAGCTTTTGCTTGGCGGTGTCTGCCGAAAGAAAACCAACGCATAGATATGTGGCTTCGCTGACTATTGAGCCTTATGAAGTATGGGGCGAAAATCTTGTTTGCATAACCATTGTAGGTAACGCGTTTCTTCACTCAATGGTTCGCACTATTGTTGGTACGCTTGTTATGGTGGGCTTAGGAAAACGCGAACCTGAGTGGGTAAAAGAGGTGCTTGAAGCGCGCTCAAGAAGCGCGGCAGGAGAAAATGCGCCTGCGCAGGGTCTTGTTTTCTGGGAAGTCAATTACACGGGAAAACGTTTCTATGACCCTAATGCGAAAAAGCTCAAAGAAGCAAACAAGCAAATAGCGCAGGAAGAAAATAGGCAGGCACCATCTAACGAAAAGAAGAACACTGCTAAGGCTCGTCGCGGTTTGTCTGATGTTCTTGCTGACTACATTCCTCACAAGGGAGCAGAGGCTGAGTTTGTGATTCCTCGTGGTGAAAATCGCGAAGAGGGCGATAAGGTTTTCTCAGAGATTAAGCCTGAGTTTGCACCAAAGCCTAGGCGAGTAAATTCGCTGCCAAATCTTCCACAAATTGACGAAGAGCTTCCTCCTTTGGATGAGATGGCTCCTTTGAACGGGGCAGAACTTGCAAATGAAGCAAAACCTTTGGAAGAAATGGGCTCTTCGGACGAAGCGGCTTATCTAAACAAAGAGGACTCTTTCAATGGGACAAGCGCGTTCAACGAAGTATCTCCTTTAGATGAAACAGGAAAGCTTCCTTTGACACTTTGCGCGTGGGATACGGGCAAGCTTGAGCCAGTTACCGTAGCAAACTTAAAGGAAGGCATTTTGCCGCCATCAGAAGAAGCGGGCTCTGTAAGTGAAGCTGCTGCAGACAAAACGGGCGCTGTTGGTAAATCTGTCTCTGCAAGCAAACCTGCCTCTGAAAGCGAAGCAGATATCAGCAAAAAAGAAGCTGAGCAGGCCATGAACAACCTTCGTGAACTAGAACGAAGTGAGAGCAAAGTCTTCCTCAAGAAAATTTACCCATTTCAGCGCAAATAGCCTAATCAGGGAGTTTTTGTCCGAAAGCTACTCCTCTTTCAGTTCTTTTGCCTTACACTATTAGGGAATTTCTGAAAGGGATATTATGGCAAGAAAAAACTTCGATTATTATGACGCATTCCAAAGGCATGCTGCATGCGGCTTGGAAGCTGCTCGCTACTTGAGCACGGTTCAGCAGAACTATAATTATGATGAGCTCATGGGTATTCTTAAAGAAGCTCACGCTATTGAGAATAAAGCGGATTCAATTAATCGTGAAGTTCACGCTAAGTTGCGTGTTGATTTTGTTACCCCTCTTGAGCGTGAGGATATTTCACGTCTCTCAATTCTTCTTGATGACATCACAAATGAAATTGAGGACATCTTCCTTACGTTCTATATGTATCACGTAAAAGAAATCGACTCCTACATGATTCAGATGGCTGAACAGATGATTGTGGGCATTGATAACTTGTGTGGTGCTCTTGAGAATCTCCCTCGTTTCAAAAAGGCAAGCGAAGAGATGCATCCTCAGCTCAAAGCAGTAAACGATGCAGAAGAAGCATGCGACCGCTTGTATCTTGAGGCAATGCATAAGCTCCATGATCCAGAAAACACCAAGCCTGAATATGAGCTTCGTGCATATGACCGCGTATATGGTGCATTCGAAGAAGCACTTGACTCTATTGAAAACACGGGAGAGTTCATCGAAGAAATTATCATGACTAATCTCTAAAGATTAACATCGTGCTTATTTGAAGGCGGCAACCCTCACTGAGGGCTGTCGCCTTTTTTAATGAGGGCTCGTGGTATGATGATGGATACGAAAAATGGCCCTCTTGCGTAGCAAGATGTGGATAAAGAATTATTAAGGAGATACTGTGGCACTTTCAATTGGTATTGTTGGTCTTCCGAACGTGGGCAAATCCTCGCTCTTTACTGCTTTGACTAAGAAAACAGGTTTTGCAGCGAATTACCCTTTTGCAACCATTGAGCCAAATGTGGGTATTGTTCCTGTTCCTGATAAGCGTTTAGAAGGATTGGCAGCAATTGATAACCCAAAGAAGATTGTTCCTGCAACGGTAGAGTTTGTTGATATTGCTGGTTTGGTAGAAGGCGCAAGTCAGGGCGAAGGCTTGGGCAACAAGTTCCTTGCAAACATTCGCAATACCGACGCTATTGTTGAGGTTGTTCGTTTCTTTAGTGACCCAAACGTTGAGCATGTTAATAAGAAGGTTGATCCGCTCAGTGACGTTGACACCATCAAGACTGAGCTTATCTTGGCTGACATCGCTACTATCGAAAAAGCACTTCCTCGACTTGAGAAGGATTCCAAGCGCTTCGGCAAGGATCGCACCCTTTTGTTTGAGACAGCAAAAAAGGTTTTGGCTGGTTTGTTGGAAGAGCACCGCGCCTTGTCTTTGGATCTTTCTGACGAAGAGAAAGAATCCATCAAAGAGTTGTGCTTGCTTACCATGAAGCCAATTCTCTACATCGCAAACGTTGATGAGGATAAGATCAACGAAGAGCTTCCTGAGATTGATGGCATGAAGCCTGTTCCAATTTGTTCCCGCACCGAAGCTGAGCTTGCAGAGCTTGACCCTGATGATGCGGCACTCTTCTTGGAAGAGATGGGTATGGAAGAATCGGGCTTGGTTCGCTTGGTTCAGGCGGCCTATCGTTTACTCGGCTTGCAAAGCTACTTCACTTCAGGCGAGATTGAAGTTCGCGCATGGACTATTCCAATTGGCGCAAAGGCACCTCAGGCTGCAGGCGTTATTCATTCTGACTTTGAGCGTGGCTTTATTAAGGCAGAAACCGCAAGCTACGAAGACTATGTTGAGCTCGGTGGAGAATCGGGATGCAGGGCTGCGGGTAAACTTCGCCAAGAAGGCAAAGATTACGTTGTCCAGGACGGCGACGTAATGCACTTCAAATTTAATGTGTAAGAGCGATTCAGCTGGCTTTTTTGCTGGCTGAATCTTTTTATAGTTCTGATAGAAGTTATTGGATTAATTGAAGGGGAGGAAAAAGCAATGAACATGAGGGAATTTGGTAAAACGGGAGTAAAGGTTAGTCCATTAGGCTTCGGCATGATGCGCCTTCCTTTGAAAAGCGGTGGCGCTGCGCACAATGGTACGAAGATCGATGACGTAGATATTGACACCACCATCAAGATGGTTCGCAATGCTATTGATAATGGCTTGAACTACATTGATACTGCGTTTAATTATGTAGCAGGATCTTCTGAGAAGATTACCGCAAAGGTTTTGGCTGATGGATACCGTGAAAAGGTCAATCTTGCAACCAAGCTTCCTATCTGGATGTTGAAAGAAGAGGGAGATTTTGACACCCTCTTAAATAAGCAGCTCGAGCGCCTTCAGACCGACCACATTGACTTCTATCTCGTTCACTCTATTAACGCGAACTACTGGAAGCGCGTTAAGAAATATAACGTTATTGAGCAGATGAAGAAGGCAAAGGCTGACGGCCGTGTTAAGTTTATTGGTTTCTCTTTCCATGATGACTACGAGCTTTTCGAAGAAGTAATCAATTCTTGCGAATGGGACTTCTGCCAGATTCAGCTCAACTACTATGACCAGGAATATCAGGCAGGCCTTAAGGGTATGAAGCTTGCTGCGTCAAAAGGCATGGGTGTAGTTGTTATGGAGCCATTGCGTGGCGGCTTTTTGGTTGATGTTCCTTCTCGCGTTCAGGACGTATTCGATAATGCTCCGGTAGCGAAGAGCAATGTTGAGTGGGCTCTTAATTGGTGCTGGGATTTGCCAGAGGTTTCTTTGGTATTGTCGGGTATGAGCACCCCTGAGCAAGTAGAACAGAACATTGAGTTAGCCAAAAAAGCTGAAGTTGGCATGATGAGCGAAGAGGAAAAAGCTGTAATTGCTGATGCGAAAGCGGCATTCGATTCCTACAACGTAATTCCTTGCACCGGCTGCAACTACTGCGTTGAATTCTGTCCAAATAAGATTGCAATTCCTTACAACCTCCATGCATACAACTTGCAGTACATGTTTGATGATCCTGCAGTTGCTGAGAAGTTCTATCGTGTTGATGTTTTGGGATATGGTCGTCAGGCAAGCGCCTGTGATCAGTGTGCATCCTGTGAGGCAATTTGCCCTCAGCATATTGAGATTTCTAACTGGATGCCTCAGATTGCGGATCGTTTCGAAGAGTAAAGGTTTCGAAGAGTAATACGGTATGGATAGCGCTCAAACTAAGCAATTATTATGCCAGGTTTCCTCAGGAGAAGTTTCTCCTGAGGAAGCTTTGCTTATTCTCAAAAAAGAACCTTTTGCAGACTTAGGCTATGCAAAGGTGGACCACCATAGAGAACTTCGCCAAGGAGTTGCTGAGGTGATTTATGGTGCGGGAAAAACGCCTGAACAGATTAAGGGTATTGCAGAAACCCTTAAAGAGGCTGGTCAGGACTGTGTTTTAATAACACGACTCAAAGAAGAAGCCGTTATTCTTCTCGAGAACACCTTTGATGATTTCACTTATTACGAGATTCCAAAAATTGGCCTTGTGGGAACAATGCCAAAGCCTACCGGTGTTGGCGCAATTGTGGTTGCCTGTGCGGGCACGAGTGATCTTCCTGTTGCAGAAGAAGCTGCCATAACGGCGGAAGCATTGGGCAACAACGTAATTCGTCTTTATGATGTGGGTGTTTCAGGCATTCATAGACTACTTGCTCACATGGACACCATCATGCAAGCGCAATGCATTGTTGCGGTGGCTGGAATGGAAGGTGCTCTTGCAAGTGTGATTGGTGGCATGGCATCGTGTCCAGTTATTGCAGTGCCTACCAGTGTTGGCTATGGTGCTTCCTTCGGGGGAGTATCGGCCCTTCTTTCAATGCTCAATTCCTGCGCAAGTGGCGTGAGCGTGGTAAACATCGATAACGGTTTTGGTGCAGGTTATCAGGCACATTTAATTAATCACTTAAAGACGCTCTAATAAGACAGTCTTTTTCGAAAAGGATTTTGCATGCAGATTTTTTTAAATCTCTCTCAAGACGCAACAAGAAAAACACTGCTTGATGCTCTTTTGTCAGCCATGACGCCTGAGCAATCTGGCGAATATGAGGAGGTCATGAGCCAGGTTTCTATACCAGAGCACCATCATCACTCCATTGTTGAGGTTAATCAGACTATTGAAAACCTCAACGCACTTGAAAAAATCAAAGCCTCCATGAAGGCGGTTTATGGCATTTTGGCTCAGGCTGAGGCAACGGCACATGATTGTCGCGTTGAAGAAACGCACTTTCATGAGGTTGGAAACGGTTCCGCGCTGGCTAATGCGTTTGCAATCTGTGCGGCGTTTGAAACAATCGGAGCAGAAAAAGTTATTGCGACGCCCGTACAAACAGGATGCGGCACCGTTATGTGTGCTCATGGAGAAATGAATATTCCTGCGCCCGCAACTGCGGCAATTATTGCTACGGGAATTGTGACTTGTTCAGAGTTGATTCCGGGAGAGCATTTGACCCCTACTTCGGCAGCACTTATTCGCCATTATGTGGATGAATACTGCGAATATTCAGGTTAACGAAACCACAGGGTTAGCAAATCAGTAAGGTTTGACGAGTGTCCAAGCTTATCCTAAATAGATATAAGCCTATTGTTGAAGCAGGAGCCGGAGGCTTTGCCTCGGTTATTGTTGCGTGGGATACCAACCTTGAGCGCAGTGTTGCTATCAAGTGTATTTCCTTGCAGGGGATGTTTTCTCAGGCGAAGGATGACCGGTATAGTGACGCGTTAGATTCACTCGAGCGAAAATCGCAAAGCTTTCCTGTCCCTGACTTTATTTCGCCTTTTCGAAAGGGCGGGTCGGATACGGAAGAGGGTTCTCAAGAGGGAAATTTCTCTCAGGGCCGTGGCCGAAACGACGGCAAAAGTGTTTCTCTTCTTACAGATGCAATAGCTTCCTCAATTGAAGTTCCAGGCCTTGAAGAAGCGCGAACGGCAGCGCAGCTAAACGACCAAAACATCGTTTCGGTGCATGACTTTCAAATCCAGGGTGATATGGCCTATCTCATCATGGAGTATATCGAAGGCCTTTCGCTTGCTGATTTATTGCGCCAGTATCGCAACGAGATAGACGCTGATGTAGTAGCGGCGCTTTTTAAGGCAGTCTCTCATGCACTAGAGGTTGCTCACAAAAACAAGATTCTTCATCTTGATATCAAGCCCGACAACGTGCTGATTGCGCGAGATGGTCAAATCAAAGTAGTAGACTTCGGCCTTGCGCGCTTGGCAGGAGAAAACGGCTTCGGCATTGCAACGGGAGGCACCATTGGCTACATGCCTCCTGAGCAGATGAATCAAGAAGAGCTTGATCAGCGCTGCGACGTGTGGGCTTTGGCAAGTTTGTTCTATGAGGTCATTTCGGGAAGTAACCCTTTTAAGGTTGCGCGTCTTGAAGATGCGGAAGATGCCATTTATGGAGCAGAGATTGTTATCCCTTCGCTCTGTATGGAAGGCATTGACGAAGCAATTGATGACATTATGTTCTGCGCGCTCGATCCAAATCGCGATAATAGGTACAACTCAGTGAAGGCTTTCGCAAAAGAGATGAAACCTTGCCTGGGTAATGCCGCTAAAGGAAAAAAGAAACTCGCCCAAATGGTGAGCGAAAACTATATCGATACTTCTGATTCTCAAGATGACGAAGAGGAAGAGCAGGGTAACTCAGGCCTTCTGGGTAAGAGAAGAAAAAGCCAGGAGGATTATGCGGGTGAAGGGGTGCACATAAGGCAAGAAGAGGACTATTCGAGCTCGTTTGTTCCTTTTCTTGAGCGCATGCGCCCTCTTACGAAAACAATAGCCTTGCGTGTTTGGGCGGTCTTGTCTGCAGCGTTGCTCGGAGCAGTGTCTCTTTCGAATTTCCCTCTTCTTGAGGGAGGGTGGTATAACCCTTGGGTTGGCGGCCTTCTTGTCTCACTGGTAGTTTTTGTCTCGGTGTTTCCTCGGGTAGGAACACTGGTAGCTCTTGAGCTTTTTGGTGTGTTCTTTATTGCGCAGTCAGCCTGGATAACGGGCATATTGGTAATGATCTTTTCGTTGCTCTGGTGGTTTTTCGAGGGACGATTCTCTTTGCGCCAGTGTTGCGTTGTTTTGTCACCGGCGCTATTTGGCGCCGTTGGGCTTGCTTGTCTCGTGCCTTTGTTGGCAGGGTATATGTCTCGTTTGAAAGACGCGCTTGCCTCGGGCGGTTGTTCGTTGTTGATAACTTTTGCTTTGGCGTCTCTGGGCTCTCTTTCGCTGACGGGTTGGGATGCGTTTTCTTTCATGGTGGTGAGCGAAGGGGTAAATCTCAACGCCCATATGATGAACCTTGTGATTCAACCGGCAACATGGCTTTTTGCCGCAGCGTGGATGATTGCGTGTGCTCTGGGAGGTTTTGCGTGCTCTCGTTTCGAGAGGGTAGGAGCTTTTCTTGGTCTTCTTGCGGGTGAAGTGCTCATCATTGCAGCGCTTGTGGTTGGGGCGCTTGTTTTGCCTGACGCTATTGGTTCTTCTGCTTCATTTGTAGTGGGTTCTGAAGGAAGCGTCAATACCTTCGCCATTCTTTCCGCTGTTACGTCGGGAGTAATCATGTCGGTGATTGTGTATTGTTTCGGCGTGCCTGAACCTGAGTTTGATGAGATTCGAGACTAAAAAACTGCAGCCCACTCAAGGTAAGCTGCAGTTGTAAGTAAGATAACGGCGCTTCTAAGCGCCCGTAGTATTTGATCTCTCGGAATCCCATTTCCTAAGAAACTGACATATCCGACCGTCGGTCTGCTAAAACTTTTTAGCTGGTTGCCAAGATGTTAGCGAATTTGCCCAATAATGGCTCGAAGCTTACACCACGGCTCATGAACTGTGGCTGCTCGATGGTGATAATCATTGCATCGTGAACAAAACGGCCTGCGAAATCAACGGCAGCAACCAAGTCTTTTTCAGACATAAGAGCACCAATTGCGCAGCTTGCGAAAAGGTCGCCAGTGCCATGAAGCATCATTGGAAGCTTCTCAACGGTCAACTCAGTGAATGGACAATTGCGTCCGCCAACATAGTTGCGCAAGTAACCATCTTCGCGGTCAATACCTTTAAGGATTACGTTCTTTGCGCCACGATTACGCAACATATTAATGATCTTCTCAGCCTCATCTTCGGTAATATTCTGGCCGTTATAGTCAGTACCCAAAATAAGAGAAGCTTCAGTGAGGTTTGGGGTAAGAATGTCTGCGCCCTCAACCAATTCATCCATTGCCTGGCAAAGTTCCTTGGTGTAGGTAGGGTACATCATGCCTGCGTCACCCATTACTGGATCAACAAAGCGAAGAGCCTGTGGATAGGTGCGATACAAACGCATAATGCTTGCAACCTGCTCAGAAGAACCTAAGAAGCCTGAGTAAACGGCATCAACCATAACGTCAATCTTGTTCCACGCATCAAGGTATGGCTCAATCATTTCAGTGGTGTCATGCATATGCCAAATTGGAAATTTGGTGTGAGAAGAGAAAAGACCTGTTGGAACAGGGCAAACATCGCAGCCTGCGGCAGAAATAACTGGAATTGCAACACCAAGGGAGCATTTTCCGTAACCGCACAAGTCGTGTACTGCAGCGATGCGAGGAATGTAGTCCTTCTTATCCTCTGGTTTTTTGTAAAGAGGCGTACTTGCTAATGCCATTAGGATCTCCTTTTACTTATTCATCAAACGAATGGTCTTCGGAAAGTTCACCGCGGTCTTTAAAAGTCTTCTTTGTTTTTCGCTCAGAAATAGCTGCCACTACAAGGCTGATTACTAGACCAGCACCAACAAGGCATCCAATTCCTTCCATGCTTTCGAAAAGAAAACTATAAATAGCGCCTAAATCCATGAGAACCTTTCTTTCGAGACGTTCTTTACTTCGTTTGCTTTTTGCGTATTGACGATTCAAGCAATTATACGCTTACACAAAGGTACTTGTAGTGGTAACACCTATGGAGTGCCGAGTTGTGCCAAAACCCTAAACTCGTCACCAAAATACCCTCGTTGCGTGGCTTATCTAGAGTATACTAACCCTATTACTATCTCGTATTAGGCAAGAAGTTGAAAGGTAAACCATGTTAGACATTCGGTTCGTACGTGAAAATTTGGAAACAGTTGCAGAAGCTATGAAGAATCGTAATGCCTCATGGGATTCAGATTTGTTTACTAAGCTCGATGAAGAACGTCGTGCAGTAATTGCAGAAGAAGAGTCCCTTCTTGCAAAGCGTAATTCTATTTCCAAGTCTATTGGCAAGCTTCTTTCTGAAGGTAAAAAAGATGAGGCTGAGGCTGCAAAGGCTGAAGTTTCTTCCCTTAAAGAACAGATTGCTGAGTTAGGCAAAAAGCGCGAAGAGGCAGAAGAAGCTATTCGCACTATCTTGATTTCAACTCCAAACATTCCTTCTGATTCCACTCCTGTTGGTGCTGATGAGAATGACAACCCAGAAGTTCGCAGATGGGGAACTCCTCGTGAATTTGACTTTGAGTTCAAGGCTCACTGGGATTTGGGTACTGATTTGAACATCGTCGACTTTGAGCGCGCTGTTAAGTTGGCAAAAAGCCGCTTTGTGCTCTTGGGTGGTTTGGGTGCTCGTCTTGAGCGCGCAATCATTAACTTCATGGCTGATACTCACACCAGCCGTGGTTATAAAGAGTGGTGGTGCCCAGTAATGGCAA
>JBJEKV010000172.1:0-2537 GCA_051878815.1 Anaerotardibacter sp.
CTCAGTGCTGCAATTATGGGTGGATATGTTCAGGTTTTGGGCAAGCGTGTTATCGTAATTTGTGACAAGACCCGTCAGATTTCCCGCATTAATGAGCAGAAACTTGCTGAGACAATTCCTGCTCTCGAGCAGCGAATTGAGAATCTTTCCGAAGATAGCATCATTTCCCGTTCGCTTTTATCACGCAAGTTGCGTTGGTGTAAAGTGCAGCTTGCTGCAAAGCAGAACGAAGATAAGTACGTTTAATTACTTACTTCATCTGTACCAGCTGACAAAGGGCGGTCCTCTCGAGGGATCGCCCTTTTGTCGTTTTTGGGTCCTTTTTTGATTATAATTAAGAGCTTAATCACCTTTTACGCTGAGTGAAATAAGGCCCTAAAGTCCTAATTGCCGTGTGGCATTAAATCGAATTATGCTCACTTTGATTTAAGCGGAATTTTTATGCTTACCTTTGGCTTAAATATTGCTCATTCAGTTTAATTTGTTCAATTTCTCTATGAATACTCCGTGATAACTAGGCAAGACTCTGGAAAAGTTTAATTTTTGAGAGATAATGTCCTTTGAATCTGTTCAAAATTGGGGAATGGGTAATACGTGTCCGATTTAATATGTGACGTCATATCAAAAAGTAGGGTGCTCTATTCGGGCAACCTGTCACTTATTGTTGTTCCAGGCGAAGAGGGGGACATGGGATTCATGGAAAACCATGAGCCTTATATTATTTCTCTTCGTGATGGCGTCGTTCGTGGACGTACTCATTCTGGCAAACTTATTACGGCCGCTGTTATGGGCGGCTATGCTCAGATTTTAGGAAGGCGCGTCATTATTATTTGTGACAAAGCACGATCCCTTCCTTCTATTGATTATGATGAAGTCTCAAAAGCCTATAACGAAGTAGCAAAAAGCCTTGAAGAGCTTGAGATGCATGAGAATAAAGAGGGTAATTACGCGGTAACTCACTCGCTTTTAACGCGTCGCCTTCGCTGGCTAAAAGTTCAAAAAGAAGCTAAAGAAAAAGAGAGTTTCTATATCAACTAATTTGTTTATATGCAAACGTAACGCATAGTCTATGCAAATCAATTTTCAACCGTTTACACATTTTTTTCACACTAGAAACACTTTATCTAGAGAAAGTGCCTATATTCTATCTGTCACAACAAACGAGCAAGCTTTGTTTGGTTACTGCGAATGCCCGCGCATGACCAACACCGAAAGCTTGCGCGTACCCACAATGATAGAAAGGAAACATTATGGACGAGTTTCTCTACTCCTTCTTTGTGGACCCCTTTGTAAGCTTAGGTGAAAACCTCGCAGCAGCCACTGGCGTTCTTGATGTTATTGACGCCGTTGACGGCTTCGTATGGGGCCCAATCATGATTCTTCTTTTGCTTTTTACCCACATTTTGATGACGGTAAAAACTGGATTTATTCAGCGCAAGTTGGGTACTGCTATCAAGCTTTCTGTTTCTAAGGACGACCCAAAGAAGTCTGAAGGCGACATTTCCCAGTTCGGCGCTTTGACTACTGCACTCGCTGCAACTATCGGTACTGGTAACATCGTAGGTGTAGGTACTGGTCTTCTCTTTGGTGGTCCTGGTGCTATCTTCTGGATGTGGATTACCGGTGTTCTTGGTATGGCAACTAAGTATGCTGAGGTTTATCTTGGTGTTCGCTTCCGCGTTAAGGACCACAAGGGTCAGATGCTCGGCGGCACCATGTATGCATGCGAACGTGGCTTCAAGAACAAGAAGGTTGGTAAGACCTTGGCAGTTCTCTTCGCTATCTTTGCTTCCTTGGCTGCTTTTGGTATTGGTGCTTCTACTCAGTCAAACTCTTTGGCAGACGCACTTCACTCTACTACCTTGATTGACACTTCCTCCATCCCACAGTGGTTGATTGGTGCTATCGTTGTAGTTTTGGTTGCTATTGTTATCTTGGGCGGCGTTAAGCGCATCTCCGTTGTTTGCGAAAAGCTCGTTCCAATCATGGCAATCTTCTACGCAGCATGCTGCATCATCATTATTGGTATGAACTTCGAGTTCGTTGGTGAAGCACTTCGTCAGATTATCGTTGGCGCATTTACTCCACAGGGTGCTGCTGGTGGTGCAATTGGTGCAACTTTGACCATGGCTCTTCAATATGGTTTTAAGCGTGGTATTTTCTCCAACGAATCTGGTATGGGTTCTGCTCCATTGGTAGCTTCCTCTGCCGTAACTCGTAACCCAGCTCGTCAGGCATTGGTTTCCATGACTGGTACTTTCTGGGATACCGTTGTTGTTTGTGCAATTACTGGTTTGATGCTTATGACCACCGTTCTTGCACATCCTGAAATTGCTGCTGCTGTTGCTTCCGGTGACATCGGATCAGGTGCTGCACTCGCAACTGCTGCTTTTGAGTCAATCCCTGTATTTGGCCCAATTGTTCTCTTGGTTGGTTTGCTTACCTTCACCTATTCCACTATGTTGGGTTGGTCTCGTTACGGTAACCGTGCAATCAGCTACTTGCTTGGCAAGAAGGCAGTTATCCCTTACTACATC
>JBJEKV010000173.1:0-7398 GCA_051878815.1 Anaerotardibacter sp.
TGCAGACACAATCAGAAATACGCCATTGTTTGGACCACCCTTGTGAAGCTGTCCAGTGGAGTGAAGGTAACGAGGTCCAATTTCCAAACAAGAAGGAACATAGTAAGCCTCCGCAATTCGATGGCGAATCTGCTCCATTGCCTCACGCCTGCCCTCACCCGTGAAAGGCAAGAACGCATTAACGGAGAAATAATCTCCCAAGCGAATAGAGCCAACCAATGCCTCGAGCGCACCTTCCAAAGTTGGACGGCGAAGGTCCTTCTTGATAGCTTCAGAGACAAACACTTCAACAGGACCAACAGGAATACCAGCAATGCCACCAACACGAAAGTCTGGGCGGCGAACACCTTCGCTCAAGATGTTCAAAACCTCAGTTTTTGCAATCTGAACGTCAGGCTGATCGAACGGACATACCTTCATGAGGTAGCCCACCATAGCAGTTGCGTACTCCCACATAACCAAGTGAGCAGCAACTTCTTCAACGTTGTCTACATGGAAGGTCATGCAAGGCAAATCAGGGCTTAAGTATTTCAAGCCTGCCTCGAAATTCTTCTGCTCATCCCAGAAGTCAGTTTTGGTGTGATAAATCACAACCGAACGATCCATGTGACCCTTTGAAAGGACGATGGCATCGGTCTCGATATTCGGAAGGATTCCCTTGCCTTCTTTGCCAAGAGATTCCGCAATAAGCTGCTCAATCCAGAGGCCCAAAACACGACCGCGCTTTGGGGTGAGGAAGCAGAATTTGTCGCGGCCATTTTCGTAACCGTCGTACAAGAAGGAAGCCAACTGAAGTGCTGGGTTCTCGGGACCGTCTGTTGCGCAAAGCTTTTCCGCCTCAACAACTTCCTTCATGAAGAGGTCAAGGTTGATGCCCACCAACGCAGCAGGAACCAAGCCGAACACGGAAAGTGCTGAGTAGCGGCCGCCAACCGTAGGTTCGCCAGAAAATACTTTAAGCCAGCCTTCTTCGATTGCCTGCTTTTCAAGCAAAGAGCCTGGGTCGGTGATGGCAACCAGGTGCTGAGGGATTTCCTCCTCACTCAAGGTTTCTGCCAAAATCTTGCGAACTGCCTTCATTACCAAGGAAGGCTCGAGCGTTGAACCTGACTTGGAGGACTGAATAACAAGCGTGGTTGCTGGGTTGCACTCATGCAAAATTGAACGAACGCGAACAGGAGACACAGAGTCAATAGTTTTGAACACGATGTCTCGCGACGCGGACTTGTTATATTTAGTGATGGTCATGGGAGCCTGAGTGGAACCGCCCTGACCAACAAGGATAACCGTCTTGAGACCCTTTGCCACTACGAAGTCAGCGAAGGACTGGATGTCGGCAAGACTGTATGGAGGGTTTGATGCCAAATCCGCCCAGCCCATAAAGTTCTGTGCGAAATCGAGTGCGTTTTCGTTGAAGTCGTACAGGGTTGCGTCTTTTGCCTGAATGCGGCTTGCAACTTTGTTGTCAATGAGGGTTTGCATACAAGGGTATGAACCCTGAAGCTGAAAATCTATCATATAAGCTCTTCTTTTGTCCAAATACATTTACCTGGCCGTGAGATTGGCACCCCTGGCCAAATAGTCTTTCAAAAATATCATTCGAGCCAAACCAACTGCGCCTTTGACCTGGTGTTTTTACCTTGTTCAACTGCGCTTATCAGTTTTGTCCAAATGTATATAATCGAATTTTAACAAAAGCCGTTCAATATGCCTAAAGAGTACAAACTATGCACACGCTTAGTGGAGATTTGGTGCGTGTTTAGCGAACGTTAAGTGCACCCTTTTCGCAACGATTACCCCATGAGTCGATGAGCTGATTCTCACGATAGACGCAAATGATTTCGCAATGATTAGCGCACTTGTGGCACTCGACTTCCCTGGTCGTAAAGGTAAAGTTCTCCATTGCCTCGAAGTTAAAGTTGCACTCGTTGACACAGCCGCGGCGAGCATACTCATCTGCCGCAAGAAGCGCCACACCAAACGCACCCATCAAGTGACCGTCGGGATCAACAATGACGTCCATGCCCAGCTCTTTTTCGAACGCACGAACAACGCCGATGTTCTTCGAAACGCCTCCCTGGAATACCACGGGTGCAGCAATGCGCTTTCCTTTACCCACGTTGTTGAGGTAGTTTGTGGCAACTGCTCGGCAGAGGCCTGCGATGATGTCTTCTCGGGAATAGCCCACCTGGATTTTGTGAACCAAGTCGGATTCAGCAAACACCGTGCAACGCGCTGCAATATTAGCAGGCTTTTTGGACGTGAGGGCAATAGGGCCAAACTCTTCAACCTCGACCCCTAATCGATGCGCCTGACTTGAAAGGAAAGATCCCGTTCCTGCCGCGCACAGGGTATTCATTGCGTAATCAACCGCAATGCCGCCCTCTACACAGATGATTTTTGAATCCTGGCCACCAATTTCAAGAATGGTGCGAACATCAGGATGAAGAAAAGTGGTGCCTACCGCATGAGCCGTAATCTCGTTTTTGATAACCGTTGCATTCGTCATTGCGCCCACCAAACGACGAGCGCTTCCTGTGGTGCCAACGGCTACAACTTCCACTTCACCCGCTGCTACGGCAGGAGTTCCGGCAGTTTCAACTTCCACTTCGCCTACCGGCGCGCCAGATTGGCTTACTGCCTGCCCAGCCGCATCAGCTGTCCGACCAACAGTCTCAACACCCTGGCCAACCACATCAGCTGTCTGACCAGCAGCCTCAACGCCCTGACCCGAAACCTGACTCTGGAGATCCTTGATTACGCGCTTTGCGGCATCAGTAGGATTTCCTTCGGTCCAAAGATATGAGCGTGCAATAATCTCGCGCCTTTCGTTAATAAGTACACCTTTTGTCGAGATAGACCCGATATCAATTCCCAAAAATGCCTTCATTTACACACGTCCTTTCTTCATAGCGATCATGTCGTAGAATGCCTCCAGGCGTGTGTCCAGACCGGTATCGCTTGTTTGTGAATCGTAGCTGAGATACAAAATTGGAACCCCTGTTTCCCTATTGATGCGCTGCAGCGTTGGAATGACATCAATTTCAGGAGTGCACCCACTTGATTTCAGGTGGATGATTCCGTCAAAACCACTTTCTGCAAACTTTTTTGTGCTCGCAATAGTCAGCGTTGAGGTTGGTCCCATGTCAAAGCGTGCATAATCAGAAATAGTTGCACGAAGATTCTCCTCGTTATAGCGAAGGAAGCGCTTCGTGAGCGTTACATCGCAGGCAAGTTCAACGCGCATATTCATGAGCTTTTTGTTGATGTTTAGATTACTTGGCGGATCAATTGCAGTGAAAATCTCTCCAACCAAACCAACACGCAAAGGCTCCTTCGGTTTATCAAGAGGCACTGCGCGCATGGCTTCCATGCCTTTACGGTGTGCTTCTTGCAAGTCTTTTTCGGAAGCAATCGTATTCATCAAGTCGAAGTAGTACTGATGTGCCTTTTCGAACGTGCCTGACTCCTTTTCAAAACCTGCGTTTGCCAGGTAGAAATCATTTGCTTCATCAAGATATTCAACCAAGTGGAAAAGGGTAATGAGATTTTTGAGCGCTTTTGGCACGTTGAGGTCGGGATTAATTTTCTTGCACTCTTTTATGTACTCAGGCGCTGATTTGCCTGAGAGCTCAGCAAAATTCAGCATGGTGAATTGATAGCCCATATCACGCAGAATTGACTCCTGTAATTCGCCGTAATATCCCAATCTGCAAGGGCCCGCAAACTGAACAAGCACCGTTGCGCCCATTTCGAGCGCCTCAATGTATGAGCCCAATATGTGTTTGAAGGGCGCACAAACGAAATCGGTGCTGTTTCTACTGCCCAGCTCGAGGGTTCGTTTTGTTGGTTCAGGAAGCTTAATGAATTCCGCATCTAAAACGTGCTCCACAAAGTACTTGAACGCAATGTCGTAGTACGTATAGCGAAAGAAGGCAATTTTGATATCTGTGCTCTTAGACTGCTTCGCGTTCTTTTGCTTTTTTGACTTGCTTGACTTCTTTTTCGGGAGGAGGGATTTAACCTTTGCTTCACCCTGATTAATGATGATTGAAGCGTTTTCTCTCATCGGACGTAACCTCCCTGTTTTTGACAGCGCAAGATATCCACGAAGCTTTCAATGCGTGTTTCCAATCCCGCTGTTCCGCTTTGGGCATCAATGGTCACATTAAGAAGAGGGGTTCCTTGAACTTTTCGCATAATTGCATCGGTTGTCATTGAGTCAGGACCACAGGGGAATGCGCTCATGACCACAATTCCGTCAATGTCTTTCTGGAGGAGCATAATTGAGCCAATAAGCTCACGGTTTACCAACCATGGCATAGTTTTTGAGAACTTGTAGCTTTCTTCTCGGGCTTTCTTGCTATCGGTTTCGTCAGCAAAGAGGATTTCAACTCCCATACCTGAGAGAATCTCAGAAACTACACCGCCTAAATACCAGTCTTTGACAATGTACAGATGAGCAACTACCAAAATAACCAGTGGGCGCTCTTCCTTTGGAAGAGCCGCAATTCTCTTGAGTTGTTTTTGCTGGGCTTGACCTGCTTTTTCGTCAGCTTTTTCCTGAGCCTTAATGACGGCTTCAGCAAGTTTTTTTGCCTTCTTTGGGGAAGCGCCAAATTTTTGCGCGAGCTCCATGAAACCTTTTTTCAGAGAGTTCTTTTCATTCGTTTCATCAACCGCGAACGAGAGGATTTTGAAATCCTCCTGGAAAGTGTTTTCAACCATGTCTGGCAAAGACTGAAACTTAGTGCAGAATCGCTCAAACCTGTTTACGCAGGTGATTGAAGGAATAAAGATGGCATCACACTTACCAATAAGATTTTGTACGTGGCCCATGTACACCTTAGAAGCAAGACAGCTCTCGTCAATTGAAAGAGAGTCTCCAATTCCGAGGATCTTTTTATCCGTTTCATCACTCAGGACCACGGTACAACCCAAGCCCTCGAAAAACGTGGTCCACATCTGGCCGTACCGATAGTACAGAAGCGCACGAGGTATTCCCACTGTTTTTATATCTGCATAATCCGCAGAGTCAAACAAACGAGATTTCATAGAGGCCTTTTCTTATAGCTCATATGGATTAGAGAAGCTTGTAATAAGACCGCAGTATTATTGTTGTTCTAACCGCAACTAAACGTTACTAATCCCTAATCAATTGTTTACTTTTAGTTTACCTATGAAATAGTACTCGTTTTTGCTTAGATGGGAGGGTTCTCTTGGGAGTCTCACAAAAAGCACAAAGAAAGATACGAAAGTATCTACTGGAAAGGAATCTGTTTTGGTTGGTCGGCTAATAAATCAAACTTGCTGTCAATAAGTGAAGGCCTCATCTGAGGCCTTCACGGGTACGTTCGCAAGTGGGTTGCGCAGTATGTAGTTTAGCGTTGTTACCTGTTAAGGAATCAAAGCAACCAACTGTTCCTTGTTTTCAAAAGCGGTAGTTTCCTGAGTAGTGAGGTTTACTACTTCGCCTTCCCAAACAGGCTCAGCATTGTTGTCTTTATCCTGCTCATACTTTACGGAACGAACAACATACTTGTAATTAATTGCAGAGTTACCGTATTCATCTGCAGGTGGTTCTTCACGGTTGAAGTTGTATTCCAAGTTCTTCAAGATCTCTTCAATCTTTTCAGTAGCGTTGTTGCTGGTACCAAAACCTACAACACCTGCTTCAGAGTTGAAGAGGACGCCCGCACCAACAAAGCAGGTGCGGATGCGCTCTTGACGAGTCTTCTCAACCTTATGAATAGCAACGCAAATAATTGCTACTAATGCCCACCAAACAATGGTCAATACAAGATCCAGAGGGTTATCAACAAGGTTGAACTGGAGATAGTACCAGAGCCACA
This sequence comes from Anaerotardibacter sp., assembly GCA_051878815.1. Classification (GTDB taxonomy): domain Bacteria; phylum Actinomycetota; class Coriobacteriia; order Coriobacteriales; family Eggerthellaceae; genus Anaerotardibacter. The sequence continues at coordinate 5,853 of JBJEKV010000173.1, forward strand.
AGAAGAAGCATGCAGCAAGAATGGCAACGATTGCGATGATAATGTTTGACTTTTTCATTATGCTCACTCTCCTTCCCTCTTAGTTGTTTGCAGGGCTTACGGTTACGCCGTCATTTACGTTGTCTGGAGTTCCACCAGGTGCGGTTCCACTGGTGATGTTGTTGTCGATATCAGCAAGCTTATTGGTGTAGTTCTTGCGGCGAGCCACAACGCCTACACCGTAGATTGCGGTCAAGATAATACCAACAATGATGTACCAGTGTACCCAGCATCCAATGTGATCGAAGCCGGTAAGTGGGTTACCTTCTTCGTCAATATGATCTCCTGCAAGAGCGGTAACTACCTGATCGAGTACGGTAGTCTCAGCTTCTGGAGCAGTAGGCTCTGTTGGAGGAACAACAGGGGTAGGCTCTGGAGCAACAAATGTAGCAGTAAGAGTTACATCGTCAGTAATTGCTAATTCAACACTTGGAGCAATATCCCACAATGGATCTGCTGCGTTGTATCCTTCATTTGCAGTTGCAGTTGCAATCTGAGTTTCACTCAAGTGTCCAGTTCCCATGCCCTTCAAAGCATAGCTACCGTCCTCGTTATAGAGAGTAACAACTGCTTTAGCGATATCAACAGTACCATTAAGTGCAACGTAAGTTACGGTTGCTTGATACTTGTCAGGAACACCATCAGAGCCGTCAGGCTTTTCAACACCAATTACATCTACAGAGTAGTAAATAGTCATGATGTTCTTGGCGGAATCAGAAGTGATCGTAAGGTCTCCAGTATCGGAAGTGTAAACATAACCTTCGAAAGTTTTACCGTTATAATCACTTGCCTTAATGACATCTTCAAAGATGGCAGTAGCTGCAGGTTCGGTTTCGAGAACATCCCCTTTATCTTCGTCAACATATTGAATAGTGTATGCGAAGTAGTCTTTTACATAAGTGTAGGTGTAAGTTGCACCATCATTAGCCTTGGTTACCTCAGTTGCAGGAGTGGTATCCCAAGCGCCAGCCTTGTAGCCATCATTAGGTTTATCGCCTACGCCAGGAGTCTCAACAGTAGCGGTACCGTCTTGAGCATTAGCGCCGTCTTTTTTGAGAGTAACAACTTTAACTACATCAGCAGTAGTCTCATCGTTCCAAGCACCATTGACTACCTTATAAGTAATCTTTGCCTGATACATATCAGGAGTGCCATCTGGATCGTCAGGGTTTTCACCCTCACCGATAGTATCGAGAGCATAAGTAATAGTGATTACGTTGTTGTCTGCGGTAGAAGAAACAGTCTTTTCTGTATCAATACCGCCAACATATACGTACTGTTCACCGTTCTTAGTCTGTGCTGCCTTAACGGTAGCTTCAACAAGCTCAGAGTTAGTCCAGATGTTAGTACCGAAGTCAGAGCTGCCAGATGCAAGGGTTTCGTTCAAATCTGCAATTACGTTGCCATTTGCATCTAAGTACTGAGCCTTTACAGTCCAAGCGAACTGATCAATTACATAAGTGTAGGTGTAAGTTGCACCATCATTAGCCTTGGTTACCTCAGTTGC
>JBJEKV010000173.1:7498-11013 GCA_051878815.1 Anaerotardibacter sp.
AGTCTCATCGTTCCAAGCACCATTGACTACCTTATAAGTAATCTTTGCCTGATACTTGTCAGGTACGCCGTCAGGTCCGTTTGGATCATCAGTGCCAATTTCGTCAGTTGCGTAGTAAACCTTAACAACATTATTTGTAGGAACTGCAGTGATAGTGGTCTGCTCGATATAGTCGAGAGCGTAATTCTTCTCATCTACAGAAACCTTCTGATTTGCAGCAACATTGGTAGTGGATCCAAATTCACCAGTACCGGAAGTAGGTGCTCCAGCAGGAGCAGCACCCTTCTCACCATCGAAGTAGTATTCAATTGTGTAAGCAAAGTTTGCTTTCGCTGTAGTAACTGCAACTTCTACGTTTTCAGTTACGTTCGTAGCAGTGTAGGTATAACCAGTTACATCAGTTATCTCTTGAGCAACACCATTAACAGTGATGCCAGTGATGTGATAACCAGTTGCTGGGGTGAATGCCATCTCATCAGCATCGCCACCATAGTTAACAGTCTGATCGCTGTTAGTTACAGCGCCGCCATTGTCGATGGTGCCCTTTACGGTGTAGGTATTTGCAACCCACTCCCAGGTTCCTACAAAGTGTCCAGAACTATTTTCTTTTGTAAGGATAATTTGCTCAGGACTCCAGCCTTTCCAAATCCACGTACCGTCAGCACAATCAATATCTTCATATCCAGCTGGTGCTTTCTCGGTATGAGAATTAGTAAACTTCACTTCTTTTGGAGCTGGAACAGGTGGCAAAGCCGATTTATCACCTTCGCCAATAAGGTTCCAAGAATAAGAGACGTTTGCAAAAGCTTCAACAACCTCATCAAAGATATCTCCATTTACTTTAATGCTGTCAATCGAAAAACCGCCAGCATTCGCATTAAGAGACAATTCATTTTCACCCGTAATGTTTATATACTGCTTCATCTGATCAGCAGTCATTTCGAGAATAATGTATTGAGTTGTTTGAGACTTACCAATATCCTTGAGAGTTTTATTGAAAAGAACGTTTCCGTTGCTAGAAATTTTTATTGAGGCATTTCTAGTGGAATCTTGAAGAGTATATTGACCCTGTACGTTTAATTGTTGGTTAGTACCAGATGCAGAAGCAAGAGCCAAGTAATAAAGCTTTGTTTCATTAAAATCTTCTACCCACATTGCAATTGCAACATTATGTCCATTGTTCGATTTACCAATTGCATCAGAATAGAGACCACTCTTTACTTCAACCTCAATAGATTTTTCTTTGCTTCCAACACCATCATCAATTGTGATTGTGCCTAATGCTCCATATACATATACAGAGAACGAAGATGCAGAGAAGGATACTTTGCCGTTATTCTTGGTATTCTTAGATACATTTTCTAACTGACCATTCTTTGTTACATGATAAATCGAAGCATCATCAATTGCCTCAACTCCATCAAGAGTAACATTAACGGATCCGTTAGGCTGAATCTCTTCACCTTCAGCATTGTAGAAAGTAATATCAATTGCCTGATAGCCTGCTTTGAACTGTCCAGCAAGGTCTGCAGGAAGGTTTACTTTCTCAACCTTCATAGTTGTGTTTTCAGGGAAAACGCCTGCATCAGCAGTTGCATTTACATTAATGCCACCAAGGGCGAAAAGACCAAAGAAGCCAAATCCACCTGCGTTGCCTTCTGCATTAAATTCAGGAGCCTGCTCGGTGGTTGCACCTTCAGTAGATTCTGTAGAACCATTAGATTCAGTTGCTTGATTGTCGTTTTCAGTGCCGTTATTCTGCTGGCCGTTGTTAGCATTTTCGTTGTTTTGAGAAGCTTTTTCAGCAACAACGGTAATCTTCAAACCAGCCTTAATGTCAGACTTAGCAACAACATAGGTACCATTGCCCTTTTCTTTAAGGGTTACCTTGGCACCATCTACATTGGTTGCTTCAACCTTAGAGAGTTCATAACCCTCATTTGCGTAAGCAACAAATTGCAAGTCTTTTGTGGTAGTTGCGCTAACCTTAGTTGCCTGAGTTGGAACAGTCTGCTCAGCACTGCCGTTTGTCTTAACAGTGATATAAGCATTGGTCATACTCAAATCAACATCCACAACATCCTTAGCCTTATCTGCAGCAGGAGCTTTCTTTGCAGAATTAGACTTAGAACTTGTTGTTCCGTTAGCTTCAGAAGTGCCCTGATCTGGAGCACTTGATGTGTTTTCAGTTTCCCCAGTAGAAGTATCAACAGCTTCAACTGATACTACATCAGAAGCTGCTTTCTCTTCATTGCCTGCGAAAGCTGAGAACTGCACGAAGCCGAAGACAAGTGTGAGTGTCACTATGCAAGCGATTATCTTCGCTGGCACATACTTCTTCGGATCAATTAATTTCTCAAACGTTCCCATAATCAATCCAATCCCTTTTATCTATTGGAACAAACCCCCATGCTTGTTCCAACATTTATCGGAGCTTATACTCCGTCTTTCCCTTTTGGGTTTTTTCGTTTTTGAAAAAGAGCCCATTTATTCACCCTCGAATTTATCACAGTTAATTCTCTTTTTAGGGGGCTATCTGGGTGTTTAAGACACGGTACGTTTTGTACCGAAAAAAAATGAGCCAAAAGGCCCACCAAAAATACTTCAAAAGCCCACAAGTATACGTATAAAAGCTACTTTTTCTTGCTGAACCACCTGCTCACCGTTGAATTATGAACGCCTATCATGTGTGCAGCTTGTACCTGCGTGATGGTTCCACTTCTTATTTCAGCAGCAAACTGATCCCAGTTGTGAGGCTTCTTAGAAGGCCGGCCAAATCTCGTTCCTGTTTGAAGGGCGAGCTGGATACCTTGGGCTTGACGCTCGCGGATTTTTTCTCGCTCCAATTGCGCAACATACGAAATTACGCTTAAAACCATGTCACTAATAAATGTTTTAGTGAGGCTTTCCTGCTCTTTCTCCGTATTGAGAAGCGGCATGTCCAAAACAACAATGTCTACCTGTTTTGTTCGGGTAAGATATATCCACTGATCTTGAATTTCCGTGTAGTCTCTACCAAATCTATCCAAACTCATTACTACCACGACATCGTTTGGTTTTAGTTGGTCTAATAGCTGCAGGTAACCAGGCCTATAGAAATCTTTTCCGCTTGTTTTGTCTACAAACAGGTGCTCTTCTGTAATTCCCTCATTTTTTAATGCGCTAATCTGGCGTGCAATGTTTTGGTCTTTGCTTGAAACACGCGCATACCCATACCGAGTCATCCCATCTCCTCACCAAAGCAAAAGAACGCAAAGATTTCTGTTTCAAACTTAACTTTGGCGAAGAGGGTTTTCGGGGTTTGTTTTGAGGGGTGGTTTTTGGTGGGGATTTGAGCTTCAGATTAGTTTGATTTGCCGGCTAGCCGTGCTCTGTTGATTGAAGGCTTGAAGGCCCGTATCTAGAAGTGGGCTTATAGGACAAAAAGTGTGTCTGGAACTTAGTCTATTGAATAGGGATGTGGGGTCTGACTATGGAACTCATTCCACACCAAACCTTCACCCCAACTAGGCTTG
>JBJEKV010000174.1:0-2520 GCA_051878815.1 Anaerotardibacter sp.
TGTTTGGCGCGTATCAAGAAGAGGCATGTCTAGAACCACCACATCAACCTGTTTGTCTTTTACGATGGTTCGCCATTCAGTAATGACCTCATCATAGTTGCGCCCAAGTCTGTCAATGCTTTTGATTACCAGGACATCGCCCGCTTTGAGGCGTTTAACCAGCCGCAGATATTCAGGACGTTCGAAGTCCTTCCCGCTTGCCTTTTCGGTAAAAATGTTTCGTTTCGGAACGCCCCATTCAACAAGGGCGTGTAATTGTCTGTCAAGATTTTGATCACGCGTAGATACCCGGGCATAGCCATAGGTGGACATTTGTACCTCTTTTCCGAAAAAGAGATAAATCAAGACCCACCTTTGTTATAGCGAAAAAATCTCAAATCGAGTTTAACTTTATTATAAAAAAATCGTGCTGCTTGCTTACTCTCTAAACAAACAGCACGAGTATAAACAGATATTTCAGCTCTTATTTGCTCGGTGTAAGAGCTGTGTCTCAAACGCTTAAGCCCCCACAGTCTTTGTTGCGCACATTGCGCACCCTTAAGCGTTCATTTCGTAAATCTAGACCTATTTTACTACCAAAACAGGAATGCTGGATTCACGCAAAACTGCATAAGAAACGGAACCAAGTACACCCCTGATAGCACCTAAGCCACGGCTACCCATTACGATCAAATCTGCATCAATCTTTCGAGCAAAAGAAAGCAAATCAGTTGCAGGAGTATAACCTGGGATTACTTCGATAGTTACCTGACTATCAATTCCTACCAAGTAGTCCTCAATGCCCTTCTTTACCTTCTCAATTTCGTCAGCGATAGTCTTGTTGTACAAATCAAGAATATCTTCCTTAGAAAGAAGATACTGACGCGTATCGGTAGAGTTTGCATTGAAGTTCGAAGGAAGCTGTGCGTTTGGATGAGTGGTTACATACACTACATGAAGCTGAGTGTCTGGATAAAACTCTGCAAGCTCGCCCGCTTTTTTAACTGCCTGTAAAGACTGTTCGGAACCGTCGTAAGCAACAACGATATTCTCAAATACCATGATTACTCCTCCCCTTAATATGTTCCCCTTGAGCATGAGTAAATAAAACAAACAAAATGAACGTGTTTTATTTGTTACTACCACAATACCATATACAGAGGGGTTAAATCCTTGTGCTTTAGCAGAGAAAAGAGCATGTTTTATAGGTATTTACAACTGATTAAATGGAACGGTTGGCACCAAAGGCTCCAAGTCAATTGCAACAGAATCATCAGCACGCAAAGACAGCAAGTATTCCTGCAAAGCGCAGTCGCACTCATAGCACACATCAAATTCGCCCTTAAATACACACCAGTAGAAGAACGAACCAGTAACAATGGTTGCAATGCGCAACTTCTGAGTCTTGATGTCAAGATCCTGTTTGATGATGCCCTGCTCTTTGCCTTCTTCAAGGTAAAGACCAATCTGATCAATGATGACCGATGAATCAGGGGAACGATGAATGAAGTCAAAGTTAGGATTGGTGTTGTTTCCGTAATAGGAAGAAACAAATTCCAAGCCAGTTTTTACTAAGCATTTGCAGAAAAAGCGATACGCCAAAACACACTTCTCAAGAGCGTTTTTGTCTGCCGATTCCTCTTCTGCGCGCTCCTTATACATAGTGAATTCTTTGCGCAAATAGTAGGAAACAAGATCGTCTTTATTGTCGAACAAATTGTAGAAACTACCTGTTGAAAGGCCTGCTTCCGAGCAGATATTTCGAACAGTCAGTTGTTTAAATCCTTGCCTATTAACAACCCTTGTTGCCGCATCAAGAATTTTTTCTCGGGTAACCTGCTCATGGGTTTCATGAGTAGACACATACTGTGAACGCGCCATTTTTAGCTCCTTTTTGCCTGCGTCCCCGAATAGGCTGTTTTTGTTTAATTCGATTTCAAGTTCGGCATTTTACCATCCAGCCCCCGAATTCTGAACAACTCGCCTGAACGCGTTCATAATATCAGGTTAACGGTATTTTTTATGCCGACAATCTACATATTCTCATTAAAACTATGGAGTTTAGTCGCATATTTTGTAAATGGTTATCCTGAAAATCTGAGAATGGTATGTTTTATCCAATCTAATCAGACAGCCACTTATCAGACAAGGATTCACATGTTAGAAGCAGGAATCAAGAACACTAAAGTAATTACGTGCAAAAAGGAAAACACTGCTCTTGCTATGGGAAGCGGCACCTTGGAAGTTTTCGCTACCCCGGCAATGATCGCCCTCATGGAAGGCTGCGCTGCTCAAAGCGTAGAGGAGCTGCTTGAAGAAGGCCAGACTACCGTTGGAACCTTCCTTGAGATTGATCATCTTTCTGCAAGCCCCCTTGGTGCAACTATTCGTTGCGAAAGCACGTTGGAAGAAATTGATGGCCGCAAACTCACCTTCTCCGTATCCGCATTCGATAACGGCGGATTGATCGGCAAGGGAATTCATAGCAGGTTCATTGTTGAATCCGAGCGATTCTTTGCCAAAGCCCAGAAAAAGATTGAG
>JBJEKV010000175.1:0-11000 GCA_051878815.1 Anaerotardibacter sp.
GAGAGATAAATCGCTTTCCTGAAGACGAACGGGCAGTTTGAACCACAAGATCGATTGCACTAGCAATTTGGCCTTCAATTACTTCTACCGGCAAATCAACACCAAAACGAACCATAGTAGTAAGGCGAGAAATTGCCTCTTTTGGAGAGTTAGCGTGAAGCGTGGTCAAAGACCCCTCATGTCCGGTATTCATAGCCTGAAGCGCATCAAGAGTTTCAGCACCTCTACATTCGCCAACAATAATGCGATCAGGTCTCATTCTCAATGCATTGATCACCAAATCACGAATGGTGACCTCGCCTACCCCTTCAGTGTTAACTCCTCGAGCTTCCAATCTGACTACATGAGGATGATTCTGAAAGCGCAATTCGGCTGAATCTTCAATCGTGATAATTCTTTCCGAAAACGGTATTTCGGTTGAAAGCGCATTAAGAAGCGTGGTTTTACCACTGCCCGTTCCTCCCGAAACAACAACACTGCATCGCTGAAGAACACTCCACTGAAGTAATTGTTTTACGAGCGAATCAAACGAGCCCATTTCCTCCATTTCATCAAGTGAAAAGACGCGCGCTCTAAACTTTCGAATAGTTACAACTGGTCCATCGATTGCTAAAGGAGGAATGATCGCATTTACGCGATGGCCTTCCTTCAAGCGCGCATCAACCATAGGTGAAGACTCGTCAATGCGCCTTCCAAGCGGACCGACAATCTTGTCAATAAGTGCGTAAACCTGCTCGTCCGAATAAAAAACCTTTTCAGCGCGATAAAGAATTCCGTCACGTTCGTAATACAAAGAGTCAGTACCATTTACCATTATTTCGGTAATACTCTCATCCTTAAGCATCTCTTCTAAAGGGCCAAAGCCAAACACATAATCAAGTAACTGAGTAACAAGCTCTTCTTTTTCCTGCTCACTTTTTGCCAACCACGGACACTGATCAAAAACTCTATTGCAGGAAAGGCGAATCTCACTTCTTGCCTGAATAGGATTTCGTGCAATCAAACTTCCAATCCTTGCTGGTGGAAGATAGTCATCTAGATAGCGTTTCAGTTCATGCAGTGACGATTCTTTATTAACAGCCTGTCCACTACTCAAGCCTTCACGCGCATTTAAGGCAACGCGATTCATTAAAGACATGCCACACGCCTCCGTTTTTTGAAGAACCTTCTTGGTTGCGAATCAAGAGACATGAGTGCTTCCGGGGCATTCTTCGGCTTCCTCTCATCAAAAAGCGTAGATACCAAAAAGGAATTCATACTCTCAACAAAAGGATTCTTTCTGTTGAGCAATTCGAGGGGAATACCTGCACCAAAGAGCTCTCCTACCTCCTTTCCTCCATCTCTAATCTCAAACACGCGAACACCTCTGAGCGCACAAGAAACATCAATCGCGGATAGGAACGCGTGCTTTGAGCAATAGTTAAGCGCGTAGGTAAAAGACTGAACCGCTATACCGCAACGAGAACAAAGCTCTAAGGCATGAGAACACGCTCTCACTGACGAAGGACGCTGATCGATAACAAATACGCTCTGGTTTGAGAACTCTAAAAGCTTTGTATGCTCCTCCGTCCAGAAAGGACCGGTATTTACCACAATCACTTCGAACTGCTTGCGAAGAAGCATCATTATTTCTTCAAGCTGCTCAACCACTACCTCAGATTCTTCAATCTTCTTTGGCGCACAAAGAAGAGCAGGGAGACCATCAACCGGTTCAAGATTTGTGATCTTTTCTGGATGAGAGAGCAGATCAACTACATCCATCGCGTTCTTTGAGCCCATCAAGTAAGGCAAGTCACCAAACTGAAAATCAGCATCAAATATGAGTGTTCGATAACCCTGACTTTGAGCAAGAATTCCTGCCATGAGAGAAAACGTACTCTTACCACATCCTCCACTTCCACTTAAAAAGGTAAGGACATATCCTTCGTTTTCTTTGAGCTTTTGCGAAAAAGACGAGTAGCGTGCAGGTTGAAGGATGCGCTGCGTCTCTTTCGATTTATCAGTTGGAGATAGATTTCCTTCTTCAATTTCAGCATCAGCATGAGCATCCACACATACATCCTGGCGGTCAGATTCGTCAGACACCATTGCTCTGAGAATTTCAGCTTCTTTGTTGCTAATAATCGGGTTTTGCTCATTGATCTCACCGCCTCTTTCTTGAGATGAAGAGGCGCTGTCAGCTCCACTCTCAATCCCCGCAACTCCATCAAACCTCTCGGCGTTTTCAGTTTCGCTGTCTCTATCCAAACTCTCACTTTCTGAAAGGCGCGCAGGCAAATCTTGAGTTTCATCTTCAACAGCCGGATTAACTACTTCTTCCTTTCTCAAAGAACGCTTCTCAGCCAGAGCAAGAAACTCGCGTGCTTCCGTAACAGGATCCCTAAAGATTCCGCCGAACGCCTCTTTCGCGGAGTAATATGCACTCAAAAAGCCTTCTTGAGAAAGTACCGAATCAATTCCTGCCGCACGCGACCTACTAACAAGAGATCCGTTCTTATCGTCAGAAACGAGAAAAACGCGCGCTTGAAAACGTTCTCTTTTTAATGCTGCTGCCAGGTTTATTCCGCCCATAGAATCACTAGAGATTACCCAAATTTCAGCCAAATCCTCGCAATCACGCGCATACATTCGAGCAATTGACGCACTCGAACAAAGCATGAGCCATTTATGGCTTGCCAGGTTTTCCCCTTTTAAACCAACTAATTCTGGATTGCGCAAGCTTTCAGAATCAGCACAAAGCAATACCTTCACTTTCATTAAACCCCCTTTTGATAAGTTGGCAACCTACGCCTCACTGGTATCTGATTTCGAATTGCCCCAAAAATGCCTTTAGAGATACCAGGAGTAATTTGAAACTGGCTCTCCGTAACCCGATGATTTCAAAGACTGCTGGGTCGAAGTTGAACTGTTCAATGACCCAGAATTTGCACCATTAGAATAAAGACTTCCCGAACGATAAGAACTTGATTCTTCAATCAAAGGAGAATCCGAATCTGGCTGAGAAGAGCCCGCTGATTCTTCGTCGGAGTCTCCGCTATTCAATGCGTCATTCTGAGACTGAGTACCTGATCCGTCATCCCGTAGATGAGAGTCTGATATGGATGGAAGTGCAAAATACAATTCCATTGACTGAGAAGCTGATACGAAATCCTGAACACGAGAAGAATCAACCGCCAACGTAACCCAGGTAATTTGAGATTGCGAAGATTGCTCAAGATCAGTTGCATTAGTTGCAAGAACAAGAATGTTCTTTCCTAAACAAGAAGTGGTAACTCCCGTTGCATACACATCAACACGGCTTCCTGCTTTAATGGCTCCACCAACTGCCTGAACATCTTTCGCTGGTACAGAAACAGCAACCATATTTTCAGGAATAGTTATTTCTGTTTGAGAAGCATTAAAGCGAGATTCTGTAACCACTTCTCCGCTTACAATCAAAGAAGAAACTTCTTTTCCGGAAATCTCTTGAACATCATTAAGAGCCCCTTCAGGAAGAAGATCACTTAACCATATTTTCTTAGTTACGTTTGAGCTATTGAGGGTTTCTCCAGGATAAATCGTGCGCGTTGCTACAAGAACTTCTACTTGTTCTCCTCCGTATCGCGCCATTGCTTCCTGACGCGCCGTGTCAGCATTTTTATACACTATGCCGGTATAAGCAAATATACAGAGCGCGCATAAAATACCGCAAATCAATCCAGCAAATACCCATCCTCTTTTCAAAAAAACCTCCTTTCCTGCTTTGCCTTTATCTTCAAGAAAAAATTTCAAATCTAATTGAACTTTTCTTGAACAAAGTCTTAAAAAGGAGGTTTTAAAAGCTAGAAATAAAGGAAGGGTCGAAGAGGTAATCGTCCACAAAAAGAGAAGAGGCGACAAGCACCTACAAAGCTTGAAAGAAAAAAAGGAAAGAGCCTTCAACAATAAACAAAAGACAGCTGACAAAAAGAGGCTGTCTGTCTTATCTAAATCTCTAGAATGCAGCGTTAAAAGCGTCAGAGACGTAAGGAGTAACCTGACCGCTTGTGAGTTCGATAATCTTGGTCACGAAATGTTCCTGTTCGCCCTCAAGAAAACGCACGATTACTTTTACGGAGTCAGTGTACTGGGTGTCTACAATTTTTCCACCCGATACTTCGACTAAATGCTGCACCTGATCAAACGAGGAATAAGGAAGAGAAATGGTCACATCAACGCAACAGGAAATAGTGACTTTATTTGCAGCTTCAATAGCGGCCTGAGTTGCCTGCGTATACGCCCGAACCAAACCGCCCGTTCCAAGCAGCGTACCACCAAAATAACGAGTAACAACAACTACCACATCAACCAAATTGGCATGCTGAATAGCCTCTAACGTTGGCATGCCTGCAGTTTTTTGAGGCTCTCCATCATCAGAATAGCGAATACGAGGAACAGATCCGTCCCCCTGAACTACGTAAGCATACACATTATGACGAGCCATTCTATGCTGGGCGCGCTTCTCTTCCAGGAAATCAAGAGCTTCCTGTTCTGTTTCCACATGAGCAATTGCCCCAATAAAACGGCTTTTCTTTTCGATAATTTCGGCTTCAGCACAGCCTTCAATGGTAATAAAAGAACTCATACCTGGCATTGTATCAGCTTTGATGTTTGCTCACCTAAACAATTAGTTTGGACTCTTCCACTTTTCCAACATACCAATTCATAAAGCGTATAGTAGGCTTACGCAAAACTAATCCTAGCAACCAGAACGGTATAGTCATTGCTAAAAGAATAGCAATTTCAATCCAGTAGTCATTCATATAAACGCCCATCATGGCACTTCTCATAGCATCAACTACATGAGTTGCTGGCAATAACGGATTGAGCGCTTGTACAAAATCAGGCAAAAGCTCCAAAGGATACGATCCTCCACAACCAGTTACTTGAACAATAAGAAGTAACACCAAAATGGCTTTTCCTAAGTTAGCAAACGAAAGAACCAGGGTATAAGCCATCACGGCAAACAGGAAGCTTGCCACCCAGAAACACAGTAAGTACAACCATGGGTCAGACACCTGAACCCCAAGAAAGAACATATTTCCTAAGCACATTGCCGTTGATTGAGCAAAAGAAATACACAGCACCGTCAAACCGCGCCCGAAGAAGAAATGACGAGGTTTGTAGTCACCTTCAGGCAAATCCTGTAAACACCTTCCGCTAACCTGAGGCTTCAAAAGAACCATAATAAGCAAGTTGCCTACAAATAGAGCAATCACCGTATAAAGAGGAGCCATACCTGAGCCAAAGTTCTCTACCGCAAACACCGCATCTCTCTCCATTACAACCGGCGCCGAAAGAACCGAGGCAATATCAACGGAGTCGGACGACAACAATTCAGCCAACGCTTGAGAGTCTCCAGCTGCCAAAGCAGAATCTATAGCATTAGCCAAATCAAACAATTCACCAGCCATACTCTGCATTTCAGCGGCAGTTCCCGCCAAAACAGAAGATGCTGCCGAAATGTCTGAACCCGCATTTTCAATAGAAGAAATTGAACCATCCGCAATGCCTGAGAGGTGCTCAACCGCACGACCAAGACTCTCGTTCAAAAGAGCGCAATCTTCTTGCAATTTTTCAAGCTCTGGTCCAAGTTCCTTATCAATTGTTTCCTGGGAGTCCAGAATTGAATCTCGCGCATCCTGCGCTTCCTGGATTAACTGAGCTTTCTCATTATTGGCATTCTCATTGTTTTCAAGAAGGCTTGCGGTTCTTACTAAAGACTCCTGTAGCGAATCTAAGTTCTGGATAGTTCTTTGTGTTGAATCAATTGCCGAGTCATACGCTGAAACCAAGTTTGGCACACCAGCCTGACCGCCAGCTTGACCCGCAGCTCCCTCAGCACCAACCTGACCCGAAGCACCCCCAGCACTGCTTACATCTTGATTAGCAAGCTCTTGTTTTTGAGCCTCCTGCAAGGATGAAAGCATAGCACTATAGGCTAAGGATTCATTCTGAACCAAGGCAGCCTCTTCTCGAAGAGTCTCTGCCATAGCCAACTGCTCTTCCCTTGTTGAAGGTTCAGAATTCTGAATTTGCGAAACAAGTGCCTCTAATCCTGAAGCAGAATTACCTAACGCATAAGAGAGATTGCTGGTTGTAGACTCAATCAAATCACCCGAGGATTCTATCTCCTGAGTTTTTTCTTTTATCTCTTCGGTAGCATTACTTAATTGTTCGGACGCCAAAGAAAGCATCTTTGCTGAATCAGACACAAGCGCTGAAGTTGAACTTGCCAAATCCGCATACAAAAGCATTACCGAAGACGCCTGCTGCATTCGAACGCCAGTAGTTCTAATATTTCCAGAAAGCTGACTGATGAGTCCCGACGCATCAGAATTGTCTACATAATTGCTTAAAGATTGAGCAATAGTTACTGAAATCTTCGATAAAGTCTCCGCGAATGTTTCATTTACTTGATATGAAACACTGCTTGCTCCGGTATCGGTAATACGGGGCGAAATTGCGTTAATCTTCTCGTTGCAGTAGTACACAATTGTTGCCTTTTTCCCATTATCAGAATAGAACGAAAGCATATCCTTACTAAAGGATTGAGGAATTACTACCGCAGCATAATAGGTTCCTTTTCGCACTCCTTCTAACGCTTCTTCTTCCGAAGTGAAAACCCAATCAATCTGATCATTTGCGCGCAATTCGGAAATTACCGTCTCTCCAATATTTACCTCAAGAGGAAATAGGTCGCTTTCGTAGCCTTCATCAACACTCGCAACGGCTACTTTAAGATTTCCTGTGTTATCAAAAATATTCCAACAGGCCATAATGTTGTACCAGGTGAAAATTGAAGGCAACAAAACAAGGCCCAGCAAAAAAATCGTGGTAATTTTGTTTGCGAAAAGATGCTTAATATCATTTACGAAGATGGTTTTAATCTTATTCATTCATTTCACCCTCTTCGCGTTTTTTATATTCGGAATCGCGGCGCTCAATTTCGCCTACCGCATCACGAGCATGAATATGAGAACCTAGCACCCTATTTCTTGCTGCATAGAGAGCAATCAGTTCATCATTACTCATGGTATCCAAGTCCATTTCTCGCTCAAATCGATACCCGAAGTATTCCATGAGAATGAACGCAAACACCAAAAGGATAATCCAAATCAACCACAAGGTTAAAAGCACTACTTTTTCGCCATTGGTAAAAGACATAATCACGGTAGCTAGAAGCGGAATGAGAATAGTCAGTCCAATTGCCAGCAGACCAAACCGCGAATACCACTTCTGGAACCTTACATAGCGTTTTATAAAGTCTTGACGATACTCTTCCTTGCTAGTAAGCACACGCAAAATCTGAGAAGAACGATACTGGCGAACAGGAAGATCAAGACTCTCTCCGTTATATATTCCACCTTCTTCAATTTTTTCTGCAACCATACGGTTTACATTCGACATTGGCGCGCGCAAGAAAAGACCAATAATAAGTGATGTCACTAGGTAGATTCCCAAGACTGCCAAACAAGCAACGTAGTTTATGTCATAAAATCCCGCAATTGCTTCACGCATTGCATTAATTCCATACGTGAACGGAAGAATTGGATATATCACTTGATAAAACGGAGCTGTCATTTCGATAGGATACAAGCCAGTAGCAGCTGGGATTTGCAAGAAGATTAATATGATGCAGATTGCCTTGCCCACATGCTGGAATAAAACCGACAAGGTATAAATGATTGCCAAATAAGTAAGAGAAGTCACCGCCGCTACAAAACAGAGTGCTATTGGCGAATAAACCTCAACCCCAATTGCCATACATCCCAAGCAACACACTACAGCCTGAATAAATGCAAAAGCTGCAAAAAGCAAATAACGCGCCATAAAGCGCTGAGTCAAGGTAACTCCAGGAACTCCTTCGCTATCTACTTCCTGACGCATGATAATCAACAGCATAAAGGCGCCAATCCAGAATGTGAGATTCATAAACAAAGGAGCCATTGCGGCGCCATAACTGTTGAAAGGATAAAGCTTTTCCGTTTCAAGCGTAGTTGGCGAACCAATAAACTCAGCAACACTGTCAGTGTTTATGTTGCTGTCCTTTATAAGGGTCACTAGGTTTTCGGAGTTTGAAAGCGCAAAGAGGTCTGTTTTGACTCGCTCTAAGTCTGAATCGATACCTCCAAGCAACTCTTCTGTTTCAGAAAATGCGCGCTTCGAGGTGGCAACCACTTCGGACAATTGAGTGAGAGCTAATTTCGTTTCTTCGGAAATAGCTTGCTCAGCCAAAAGCGCATACTTCACAGACTGAGAAACCTGAGATAGCTGACCAATTGTGGTATTAATTGCCGAAATTGCTTCGTTTGCGGTTTGAGGAATGGAGTCGATAGTAGAAGAGATATCTTCAGCAGCATCCTCATATCCTCCTCTTGCGGAGCTACCTATTACTTGCGCGGCTTGCGAAGCGCTTTGGTTTGACTCGTCAGCTACTTCTCCTGCAAGAGCAGAAAGCTTTTCTTCAAGACTCTCAATATCAGCAATTACCTCATCAGCTTGTTTTGAGGCTTCTTCAAAATCTTCGTCAGCTAATTCGAGAGAAGTTTTGATTTCGATAATTTTGCCCTGGATTTCTTCACAGGAAACTACCGCTTCTTGAAGCGAGCCCTTCATTGATTGGATTTTCTGCTGAGCAGAAACAATTTTTGATACCGCTTTGGAAGTAGACGAATCCATCAAGTCGGAGGCATCGGTTGCAAGCTCACACACTTCATCAAGAACCACTTTAGATACCGTTTTGATAAAGCGAGAATTGATTGTCTCCTCTAAAGTACTGCTTCCTGCATCGGTAATTTTTGGAGAAACAGGCCCTGCCTTTTCGTTTACATAATAGGTAATTGATGATTTTTCAAAATTACCGGAAAGCGCTCCGGTCATTTCTTGCGAAAAGTTTTCCGGAATAACGAAAACAGCATACGTTTTTCCTGCTTTTAACTCATCCATTGCTTGGTCGTAATCAGTAAACCACCAGGCCAGCTGCTCATTTTGGCGAAGTTCTTCCTCCACCATTGAGCCAATGTTTACCTCTCCAATAGGTTCGGCATTAGTTCCCTTGTCTTGATTTACCACCGCAACACGAATATTGCCGGTGTTTTCGTAAGGATCCCAAAAACCAAGCACGTTATACCAGGTATAAACAGAAGGAAGAACAAGTAGTGCAAATACAACAACTAATGCAGCTGGTGCTTTAATAAGCCTTGCAATATCACGCTTAAGCAGCTTAATAATGTTGCCCACTCTTCCTCCCTTCTTTCTATAATTCCTTCTACAACACTCACAAATAGTGTTCCAAAAGCTCTATTCTTATTACCTGCTGAATAAATAGTTTCTTGTAAGGTTCACAAACCCTCACATGCTTTTCTTATCCAATTAAACATATGAGCAAGTTTGTTCAAATAAGTTCACCTTAAAAGAAACGTTCGTATCTTTCATCAACAAGCCAACCTTTTCGCAAAAGAACAACTCTCAGCTCTTCAAAAAGGGCAGTTTAAACTAGAATGAACTGATTAATGATTGAGGCGTTTTTCTTACGAAAAAGAGCCTCTTCATTCCCTGCTAAAATCAAACTACTAAGGAATCTCTATGCAGCTCGCAAAACCCCAAAAGTTTTTTGGACCGAAATCATTTTTGGCCTGTTTGCTGCTTATTGATCTTCTTCTTATTTTCGCCATTGATATGTATCTGCCAACCTTGCCAAGCATGCAAAAATCGTTTGGCGTTACGGTTAGCTATCTCAATATGACCCTCTTTCTTTTTCTTTTAGTAAGCGCAATTTCAGTCATTTTTATGGGTCCTGTCAGCAATAGAATTGGAAGAAAACCTTCTTTGATTCTTTGCTGCGTCTTCTTTTTTATTGGCTCGGCAGGTTGCACCCTCTCGCCTTCCATTGAAGTACTTATCTTTTTCCGAATGATTGAAGCCTGGGGTATGGGCGGCGTAATTGCACTTGAAACTGCAATAATCAAAGATGCTTATTCGGGCGAAAGCATGAATACCGCTATGACTATTTTTCAATCGCTTGCCATTATTGGGCCTGCCATCGCTCCTTTTCTTGGCTCGTTTATGGTGAATTTTTTTGATTGGCGAGCAGTTTTCGCCTTCTTAACGGGAGCAGGGCTACTTTCAATTGTGCTATCCTGCCTCATTTCCGAAACTAGCAGTTCACTCAATAAACGCCAATCTCTATTCGCTGCTATGATTTCAGATTCAAAAACTCTTCTTAAAAAGAAATCTTTTTTAAGCCTGTGCGCCATTCTTGGCTTGGCAGGAATTCCTTACTTTGCAATTTTGGCTGTTATCTCATATGTCTGCCTTGATTTTTTCGCAGTTAGCTATCTTGAATACTGCATTGTTTATCTTGTTATCTGCGTGGTTTCCATTATTGCGCCCTACGTTTATCTGAAAGCAAACAAAGCTTTATCTGCCCACGCGATATTAAAAGGATGCTTCATTCTTTTTGGAATTAGCGGCGTCTCTCTTTTCTTCTTCGGAACCGTTAGCTATGTTCTTATGACACTCTCTTTAATTCCCTACCTTCTTGCCGAGGGAATTATTCGACCTCTTTCGTTCGTAGAGCTTTTAGATCAGCCTGACCATCTAACAGGAACCGCGTCTTCCTTATCAAACTTCTTCTACAGTTTCGTAACATCCTTTGCAACCGTCTTTGCCACCTTCGAGTTTTGGCCAAATTATCTACTAGGTATTTGCGTTATTATTTTTG
Organism: Anaerotardibacter sp.; assembly: GCA_051878815.1. Lineage (GTDB taxonomy): Bacteria > Actinomycetota > Coriobacteriia > Coriobacteriales > Eggerthellaceae > Anaerotardibacter. The sequence goes on from JBJEKV010000175.1 coordinate 10,745, forward strand.
CATGCCTTATTATTTCGCTCGGATTCTTTGCATGGCGAAAGACCGCCAATGGTAAAGAAGAAGCGATTTAGTACTATCCGAGGTGTATTTTCGAATACTATTCATCAAGCAAGAATTAAGCAAACTCTTTATTCCCTACCGTTCAACCAGAGAAGGTTTAAATGAAACAAATCCGTGTTTTATTCGTTTGTCATGGAAATATCTGTCGAAGCACAATGGCTCAATTTGTTCTGCAAGACAAAGTTGATAAACAAGG
>JBJEKV010000176.1:0-2515 GCA_051878815.1 Anaerotardibacter sp.
GTCAATGTTGGGAGCAATAATGTCAGTTGTCTTGTTTGAAATCTTGCCTGGATCAGCGCTCTTGTTTTCCTCTTCGCTCTCCCCAGAACTCGAGTCCTTTGGATTTTGCTCTTGGCTATCAGCAACCTCATCTTGTGTGGTGCTTATTTCAGCAGATTGATTACTGTTCTCTTTATTGTGAGCTTCTGCGGCAGCAAGCGCCTGCTGCATAGCAAGCAGATGAGCGGTTTGTGTGCTGTTTTTTTCAACATCTTCAATCATTATGATCACCTACAAATAATCATGAGGAAGCATTGGCTTGCGAATATGATCTTCAAGGCCTTTAGATGATGCTTTTAATACCCAATTTTTAAACGAGAGGAAATCCTCTAATTCCCCAACCCCTTCGCTATAACGAACGGAGTTAATAAGTTCAACCTTTCCTTTGTAATCCACCACGTGGATCTTAAAGGAGGCAGACAAATCAATTGTTGGCGTGTTTTGCTCAGAAAAAGAAAGATTTTTCTCTTCGGCATATTGTAACGTTTTGTCTTGAGAAAGCTCAATCAAGCCCAGTTCGTTAAAAACGCTTAGTGCGCATTCTACCTGTTTAGAGGCGATAGAAAAAGATGGAAACGCCTGGTTGAACCCAAGAGCAATCGATTCGGTAGTAGTTTCAAAGTATTGCTCTGAACACGTGCGCTGCAGAGAGCGAATGTATCGGTAAATCTGACCCATATCCTCATGGCTTGGCGTGCTTTCATTCAGGATTGCCTGGTTGATATTTGCATCCTGCTTACCAAACAACAGGTGAACATATGCTGTTTGATTGTCACGTCCTGCACGGCCTGCCATCTGGTTAAACTCAACCTCATTAAACGGCATGTGATAAAAGACAACATGGCGAACGTTAGGGATATTCACCCCTTCGCCAAATGCAGAAGTTGCAACAAGAACACACAGGGTAGTGTCCCTGAATAAGCCTTCGACTTTTGTTCTCTCAAGTCGGGATAAGCCCGCATTATAAAAACCAATTTGCGGCGCAATTTGAGGAAGTAACGTGCGCAATTTACGTACCAGCATGATAGATTCCATGCGGGAATTAACGTAGATGATAGTTTTTTCACCCTGAGAAACAATCTTCATGAGATAGCCGTCGCGCTTTTTGATATTGCGGCAATCGTCAATTTGGAGATTATCGCGAATATGATCATCGCACACGGTATTTCGAATGGTGAAAGTGTTTCGAACGCTATCAGCAATGATGTCATTTACGGTAGCGCTCAAGGCAAGCACCTGAGGCGAGTGAAGCTTAGCTAAAGTTTTATCAAGCTGTCCATAGCAAGGACGATATCCCTGACGCGACTGACCAACATGATGAGCTTCATCAACTGCAACAAAGGCAATCTTTACACCCTCAAAATCATCAACATGATAATGAAGGTACTCAGGGGTAGTAAGTAAAATATCTACTTCATTATGGCGAAGTGCCTCCATTGCTTCTTTACGCTGACGAGGGGTTGATTCGCCCGTCAGAACAGAAACCGTCAAACCCATAGAACCAAGCATGCGCTTCAAATGGAATGCCTGGTCAGAAATAAGCGCGCGAAGCGGATAAATAAAGATGCTCGTACCCTTACCCTGCAGCGCAAGTGATGCCGCATGAAGATGGAAGATAAGCGATTTTCCTCTTCCGGTGCCCATTACCGTTAAAAGGGATTCTCCCTTATCAAGAATGGATAAGGCCTCCATCTGCGAAGTATGGAGCGCATTATTACCAATAAACGAAGTAACCAAGGCGTCATGAAGCGCTTGCGTATCATTAGCAATTGCTTCCCAACATGCCCTCTTGTCTTGACACGTGCAATTGTTGGTATCTTCTCCGCATATGCAAGAAGAACCTTTTTCTTTGCAGGAGAAACTCTCATCAAACGATTCAGTACTTTCGTCAAAATCAGCAACTAATTGAGAAACGAACTGAACGTCTTCTTGGTTGAAATAGAAATCCATAGCAGGACAAGGCTCAACCGGAGTTAGGCTGGACAAAACTGCTTTAACCGTCTTTCGGTTACGCCACTGATCAATTTGCAGTTCAAAAACCGCATCAAGAACACTATCACAGGCAAGCAATTCTTTAATCGTTTCACAGTGGAACATGATTGAGGAAAGATTTGCCTGACCATTCGTAAGCGTGCAGGACAAGTGATTCTTATCAACGCCCACCGCTCGTCCTTGTACGAGCAATACGTTATGAGCAAGGAACTTTGGCGTAGGGTTTTCCTGACCAAACGGAGCAAGAATATCAAGCTTTGAGACGTTTTCGATAGTAAGCTCTGAGAGATCTACTTCTGCATCAACTTCAATGCGAGGGCGAAATGCCTCGTCAGGAAGCGCATCCATGTACGCACAGAGACGCTTATAAAACTCTTGGAGATTTCTCGTAGGAAGCGTGACTCCTACGGCAGCTTCATGGCCACCAAAGCGAGTGAGCAAATCACTGCACGACTCAATAGCCTTAAAGAGGTTTATCTGGCCA
>JBJEKV010000177.1:0-10982 GCA_051878815.1 Anaerotardibacter sp.
ATCACTATTTTAAGGATGACCTCGAGGAGTTGTTTATTCCGTGCGAAAGCTTGGTTTCAAGCGAGGAAGCAATTGGCATTACACTCATAAAGGGCGCATCCTCTTCGCAAGGAAATCTTCTCCAGGTAGACGTTCAAGGAAAGTCTGCTCATGCCTCAACTCCGCATCTTGGAGTGAGCGCTATCCATTTGCTCGTCTCGTTTTTGGTTGAAGAAAACCTTGTTGCTGGTGACGAAAAAGAGTTCCTTAGGCTTTTGTGCGCGCTCTCAGGAGCGAGTGATGGAAGTGGCGTAGATCTTGCGTGTGCTGACGAAGAGTTTGGCTCACTTTCGCTTGTTGCAGGAGTTGTTTCTCTTAAGGAAGACGCGGATGAATGGGACGGCGCCGAGCAAGACGTTGCTAAATTGGGTGATGTCGAAGCAGATGGTACTGACTCAAACGCCGCCGAAGCAGATGGTGCAGGCCAGCCTGCTGGCCAAAATGGCGAAAGTTCAAACGGCCCTCGACGCGTAATTACTCAAACTATCGATTGTCGTTTTCCAACTACCACAACGTCGGGAATTATTACCGATACCTTGAAGCGATTCGCCTCAAAGCTCAACGCCGTTGTTGAAGAAGGCCACTGCATGGAGCCATTTCTTCTTGACCCAAGCTCTCCTGTAATTAGGGCATTGTTGGAATCCTACAATGAAGTGACGGGCGAAGAGAGGCGCTCTTTCACTATGGGTGGCGCAACGTATGCGCGCGAATTTAAGAATGCCGCAAGCTTCGGTCCTGAAAAACCATGGGAAAAGAATCCTTCCTGGGTTGGAAGCATGCATGGTCCTGACGAGGGAATAAGTGAAGATTCCCTTAAGGAAGCCATAAAAATCTACATCATCACGCTTGAGAAATTGATGCATATTCCGTTCTAACAACTGAGGAACATTGCAACTTAGGCAAACTCTACGCCTTCGAACTGCGCGCAATCAATTCGTCTATGGTAACGAACGTATAGCCCTGCTCCTTCAAGTAAGGAAGAGCAATCGAGAGAGCCTGCACGGTTTGTTCTCTGTTACCGCCGCCGTCGTGCATGAGGACGATAGAGCCTGATTTTGCATTCATGATGCGATTAGCAATTGCCTCAGCACCTGGCTTACGCCAGTCTTCGGTGTCAATATTCCAGCCAATTTCGGCCGTTACGATATCGCTCAAATCTTTTGCGGTATTCGTGTCGTAGTTGCCACCAGGAGCACGAATTACGGTGCTTGCCTCTTTGCCGGTAGCGTCTTTAATTGCTTGATAACCCTTGAGGATTTCATCACGGCGCTCGTTAGTACTCATGAAGTTCAAGCTTACTCCCTGACCGCTTCCTGCAGCGTGATCGTATGAGTGGGTGCAAATTTGATGGCCTTCGCTATCCATACGTTTGATGATGTCTTCTTTGCCATAAATCTGGCTGCCAATAGTAAAGAAGGTTGCCTTAACGTCATATTCTTTGAGGACATCTAAGACCTGCTCGGTAGATTCTGGCCAAGGGCCATCGTCAAACGTCAACGCAATAATTTTTTCCGAAGTTGAAGCATTGTAGAACGTGAGGTGTTTGGCCTCTGGTTCTTGCTTAATGGTCTCAATAGTTATGCCTGATTCCTTGCCGGTGCGGGTAACACGCGTTCCTGGCTTGTCTTCACCTTCGTACAGATGAATAGCTCCCGTTCCTTCGGTATAAAATTCTTTAGTAAAAGACTCTTCGGCACTATCGGTGTAGTCCTCCATGAGGTCTTTACCGTTCGTTATTTCGATTACGTCTCCGTTGTTGATGTGAGTAGTAGCGAAGTTTTCGTCACTACCATTAATAGTAGCGTGATATGGTTCGCCTTCGCCTTCTTTGAAAACGGTGTTATCGATAGCAAGTTTGTTGCCTGGCTTTACGGAGCTCACCAAACCTGCTTCCATGATGGCATCACACGTGCGCTGGTTGCCTTGGAGGGTGATAGAGTTTCCGTTGAGCGTAACGTCAACCGGACTATTCATAAATGCGTTGAATCCGCCAATTCCCACAACAAGAACAACTAAAAGAGCCAAGATGATTGCAAGGGGTTTTTTTCTGCTTGGTTCTTTTTGGACAGGAATGCGAGAAGCTCCTTGTCTGCCTGATTGGTTTTGCGAACCGCCGTCTTGCGAGCCTCTGTTTCGGCGAGTGCCTCTTTGTGTCTGAGTGTTTTGCTGGCAGTTCTGATAGTTCTCTTGCGAAAACATCTCAGGGTTAACCGGAGGCAAGTCTGCAGAAAGAGTGCTTTGTGAAGGGAAGCTACCCGTGTTGTTCACGGCCCTTGTTCTGTCGAAGCTTCCAGTGGTGCCAATCCTGTCGAAACTGCCTGTTCTACTAAAGCTGCCTGTGTTGTTAATCCTGTCGAAACTGCCGGTACTGCCAGTAGCGTTAAAGCTGCCGGTGTTGCCAATTCGGCTTGTTCTCTCAAAGCTGCCCGTTGCGCCAACGAAACCAAAGCTGCCGGTGTTTTGATATTCGCCAACATTAATACGAGGGATGCCGCCTGTTAGAGGGGTAGTATTCTGGTAAGAAGAATCTCCCGTGTTTACGCGAGGAATACCACCCGTTAAAGGAGCGGTGTTCTGAGCAGCAGCCCCTCTGCTCTCTTCGTAACGTTGACGAGGAGACTTTGGATAATCTGCCTGATAGGAAGAAGGCCTTTTTGCTGATGCTTGTTCGCGATAAGAAGAAGCATTATTGCGAGAGAACTTTTCCATTCCTTCGTTAAGGGTATTTCTTGTTGATCTCTCATACTGACGGCCAGCAGCACGGTTTGTGTTGTCCTGGTCCTTGGAATAATAAGAGCGATTATTTTGAGTATAGTCTGCCATGGTTCCCCATACGTTGTTCGTTTAAGTAGTGTGTTTATATCTGTGAAGGCCAATGACGCCTAGTAGTATTCTGTACTCAGAAGTTCATTCTAACCCATTACGATGAAAAAAAGATGAACGATGTCTCTATGTATGAAGTATAAAAAACCAATCAAAACCCCCTAGTTCTAAAAGAGCAGTTCAGCTCAGCGAAATAGGGGGTTTGTTTGCGATGTTGAAATTATGCAGTTTTAATTGAGAGTAAGCATTCTCCTACGAGGGTTCAATTATTGAGGAATTGGAGGTGCAATCTTGTCGAAGGTGGTGTTGCCACTTCCTGGAGGAACCATTCGCTCAAGAGGCATAACTACAATGCCAATGTTCTCAATGTACGCATAAACTTCCATGCCTCGTTTGCAGCGGAAGGTGCACTCAACACAAGGATCCTTGTCGCAGTAAGCAAACGCATCTTCGTCAGCGAACGCGAAAATGATAGGTGGGTACTTCTTTGGGGTGACATATTTAGTCATTGAGCCAGTGAAGGTTTTAAGGGTAAACCAACGAGGCTTGCACGACGAGTCGATAGAAGACCAGGTAACTGTAAGGGCATTTGTGTTGCTGCCACCTACAATTTGGTAATCAAGTTTAATTTTGTCAGCAACTTCGGTATGAGGAATTCCTTCAAGGAGCTCCATTGGCTTGTCACAGCAGTCTGGATGGAAATCAATCTGTGCGTAAGGAAGGTTAGCCTGCTTAGCACGTTCGTTTGGGTTAACCCAACTAATTTCGCAATCTCCGTCAATTCCTGCTACAACTGCGCCACAAGTAGAACAGCGATAATAAGGAATAGGATTATCAACTACACGAGGCTTCCATGTTGAATGGGAGCGGGTAACGCTGAAATCAGCCATATCTCCTCCTATATTCAGTACATTACCTGCCGAAATGTTCTGTTAAAACTTTGGGTGTAATGCAGAATCACATTTGCGTTATACGTGTTCAATTATAGTGCTTTCCGCAAACAAAAGAAAAAAGTCGCGCTCCCTTCCTTAAAACAAAAAATCAAGAGTGTTTTGATAGAGAAAAACGATACTTTTCTGAAATTGGGACAAAGACGCAAAAAAGTCCTTATTTGGAAGGCTTTTTCCAGGCATTTCTTACCTATAAACCCTTTTTTGTGTGAAAAAGATTACGAAGACCAGGCAAAAATCTTTCGTAAAGTTTACAGATAAAAAGGCGAATTCCTCAGGAATAAATGTTTGTGGCTTGACAAGAAATTAATCGGATTCTACGATGAATAGGCTCAAAAACATAATTTTCAGAAATGGAAGGGGAAACCATGGGCGTTTACCAGGAAACATACCATTTGCCAGAGTTTACTTATGATAAGTACAGCAAGCTCAAGATTACCATCGACGGTGAAATCCACATTTGTTCTTTCAACGACGAAGGCAACTTGAATGCTATGTCTTATGAGCAGATGGCTGAATTCAACGATTACTTGAACCTCGTTCGCTATGACAAGGATTGCCGTGTAATCGTTCTTACTGGCGAAGGTAAGTCTTTCTGCGCTGGCTTTAACTTGAACGACTTGTTCCTCGAGCCTCCTGCAGACATGGGCCGCATTCAGCGTGACTTCTATGTAATGCAGCGTATGTACTCCGATCAGGTTCTCAACATGGCAAAGTGCGAGCAGCCAATCATTGGTGCTCTTAAGGGCTTTGCAGTTGGTGGCGGTCTTTCTATCGCTACTGCTTGCGACATCCGTATCTTGGGTGAGTCCTTCAAGATGAATGCTGGTTACCTCTCAATTGGTTACACCGGTACTGACATGTCTGGTTCTTTCTATCTCCCTAAGATCGTTGGTTACGAACGTGCATGCGAAATCCTCATGAACCCACGTCGTTTCAACGCTCAGACTCTCTGCGACTGGGGCTATGCTGCTAAGGTTGTAGCTGACGAAGACGTAGTAGCAGAAGCAGTTGCTCTTGCTAAGGAAATCTGCCGTGAGACTTCTCCATTCGGCCTCCGTCTCACCAAGGAAGCACTCCAGAGCTCCCTCGACGGTCTCTCTCTTGCTGATCAGGTTAAGATGGAGAACCGCAACCAGGTTCTCGCTGCTAACACTCAGGACGCTTACTGGGGTATGCAGAAGATGAATCCTAAGAACCGTGCAGACGTAAAGGCTAACCCAGACAAGTACGTAATCACCAACAACCTCTAAGATTTAGGTGGTTTTACTCTACTAGCCTGGTTAAAGTGACCGTACTTTAGCTTTGCATTAAAGATGACCTCGCTCCAGTAGTCGGGGTCATCTTTTTTTGTACAGAGATATGCGCAATTAACCCGGTGAACGGTAGTAAAAATATGCTCAAAAATGGGATAAATGCTAGAAAATGTCCTATAAAACGGGAATAAAAAACCAAAAAATCAAAAAATATGTTAAACAATGCTAATTTTTAGGACAATTCTATAGGAATGACCATGCTATAAATATAGGAATTATAGGAAACTATAGTGGTAACTATTTCCAAGGAATTTATTCTTTGTATTCTTCCGAAACGCATACATGGTCTTCCAAGGAAATGACTAGTTTTACTATTTGAAAGGAGATTTCTGTATGTCCACTACAGAAAAACTCAATGGATTTGGCCCTCTCGCAGGCGTCAAGGTTGTTGAGCTCTGCGAATGGGTAGCTGCTCCTGCTGCAGTTCGCTGCCTTTCCGAAATGGGCGCAACAATCTACAAAGTTGAGCCACCTCATGGTGACGCTCAGCGTACCCAGGGTCCTGGCTTCGGCTGCGAGCAGACCGATACTGAAGATCCTACTATCGACCTTAACAACACCAACAAGAACTTCATTTCCATCAACCTCAAGAATGAGGATGGTATGGCATTCATGAAGAAGCTTTTGGCAGACGCTGACGTCTTCGTAAACAACTTGCGTGACAAAGCTCTCGTAAAGCTCGGTCTTGACTACCCTACCTTGAAGGAAGAGTTCCCTGCCCTTATTTGGGCTCAGATGCGCGGTTATGGCGAGTTTGGTCCTGAGAAGGACTCCCCAGGATTCGACGCAGTATGCTGGGCAGCTCGTGGTGGCGTTGCTAACGTTTTCCGTGAGGCTGGCGAATCTCCTGCAATCGCTCCTCAGGCATTCGGTGACTACAATGTAGGTCACATGCTTGCAACTGGTATCATTGCAGCACTCTTCAACCGTACCCGTACTGGCAAGGGTGAGAAGGTTGTAACCAACCTCTACGCTGGTGCTATCTGGGGCGGCAACATTGGTATTTGCGCACAGCAGTTCGGTGCTGACTATCCTAAGTCTCGCGTAAATGTTCCAAACCCATTCAACAACACTTACAAGACTTCTGACGACAAGTGGATTTACATCTGCATGCCTCAGTACGACAAGTACTATGCAATGATGATGGGCCTCTTCGGTCACGAAGATCAGATTGATAACCCAGAAACCAACAACCTTCCTGCATTGAAGGCTTCTGGTAAGAACAAAGAAGTTATCAAGTGGCTCGAGCATGCATTCTCTGAGAAGCCATTCGATTACTGGATGGAAGTATTCAAGGAGAACCAGGTTCCTGCACAGAAGTGCTTCCGTTACACCGACATCGTAAAGGACGAAGAAGCATACGACAACGACGCATTGCGTGAGGTTGAATACAAGGCATGGGGCAAGCGTGCTCTTCCTATGACTCCTCTCCGCTTCGAGTCTTATGGTGATCCTCCAATCATCCTCTCCAAGCCTGTTGGTTACCACACCGCTGAATTCATGAAGGAATACGGCTACACCGACGAGCAGATCGAGGCAATGGACAAGGACGGCGCAGTTGTAGTATACAAGGGCGAGGAAATCGAAGATCGCATCTTTGTTTCCAAGCGTCAGGCAGCTGGCGAAGCTCCTTGCAACTGGTAATTGCTTAAGTTTTTGCTTAAACTCAAAAAGGCACTGGATTTATCCAGTGCCTTTTTTACGTTCAGATGTTTGATTTGCGTATCAGATAAATGATTTGTGTTTGAGCTGTATGATTACTTCTCAAGTTGAGCACAAAGAGCATACACATCTTTACCAAGCTGTGCGCACATCATCTTGCCGACTGCATCTTCAGAAATGCCTCTGCGCCAATTTGGAAGGCACTCTTCGTTAAAGCTATCAAGAAGGGAACCAATGGGAGCAGCAACGCGTACAGGGCCTTCTGGACGAGGACGAACCACATTCATTTCATGAGTAGTAAACCAGCGTTCCATGATTTCGATAGTCTGCTCAGCACCACAGTGATCAAGGCCGGTCATGCAAACACAACCGCCAACTTTACCCTTAAGCTGGTTAGCAACCATGTGGAGAGGACGAGTGCGGTCCATGAAGGTCTTCATGCGGCCAGTAACGTTAGAGAAGTAATTAGGAGAACCTAAGAGAATTGCGTCTGCTTCAAGCATCTTCTGCTTCAATTCAGCCATGTCGTCCTCTTTAATGGAGCACTCTGGCTTAAATAAGCAACGATTGCAACCTACGCAATAGTCAATGTTGAGATCTGCTAATTCAACCAATTCGGTTTCTGCTCCTAATGCTGCTGCCTCTTCAAGAGCAATAGAGAGCATGGTGGAAACATTTTTGCCTGAGCGATGGCTTCCGTTGATAGCGAGAATTTTCATTTTTACCTCCTATAAAAATGAGTCTCTTCGGTAGTGTGAACGGGATAAAAATGCATGAGAATCATGCAAAGGTAAAGTATCCGTATAAAAGTATATTCGAGTTCGGGACAGATTAAAAAATATGGTGTCCCCTCAAATTATAGAAATTGAGCATAGAATTGGGACTTTAGTGGGACAAAGCGCGGCATTTGCATCTATAAACTCGCCAGGATAATCAGTAATATAGACACAAACTAATTTTTGCGTAGTTTTACGTACAAACTATCAGTTTAGACAAAGCGGAATTGTCTTCTAAACCGTATCTGAGACCATGGGGGATGTTCATGGATTTAGCGCTGACGGCCTACCACAAGCGTTTGGTGGAGGCTTTTCGTGAATTTGGCGAACGTACTTTTGTAAATGAAAAAGTTATCCAATGGAGCCGCGACCAAGGCCTCCCTGACGAAATCGTAAAAGAATTCGTTGACTTGTATTTCGATTTCGAATCACCTTCAAACGATAAGCCAATCGAAAACAGTATCTTTTCGCAAGCTTTAATTATTGAAGAATTGTCTCGTTGCGCGGGAGCTACCCTTCCGTTTCAGAACGATTTCTTTAACTTACAGATCATGGGCGGATTTGCTGATAAGCAAATTTTTAATGATGCGCTAAATGACTATCGTCAAACAGGCCGCTTGATGTTCTCTTTGGCTATCTCTGAGCCTCATTCTGGCTCAGATTCCATGGCAATGCAGACGGCTACCCAATCGGAGGATGGGGTAATCTATCTAAATGGAAAAAAGACCTACGTGAATAACGGTGAGTATTCGCCTTATATATTAGTAGCAGCAATCGACAAAGATGAAGAGAGAACCCTTAAGTACCCACCAATGTCGTTTTGGTTTATTCCGGGCAACTTAAAAGGCATCAGGGCTATACCTATTACTAAGATTGGTCAGCCAATGCTCCCTTTTGCGTCAATGAACTTCGATCAAGTTGAGCTAAAACCAGAGTATCGCTTGAAGAGTGTTGATAACGAAAACGGTTTTAGGCACCTTTTTAAGCTCTTGGAGTACGGCCGTGTGTTCACGTGTGCCTCTTCGCTTGGAATGGCCCAAGCAGCAATGGAGGACGCTGTTTCTTATGCACGCGAGCGTGTTGCATTTGGAACAAAGGTGAGCCAGTTCCAGCAAATTGAAGAAATGCTTACCGAAATGGAAATCAAGATTTGCTCAATGCGCTCAATGCTGTATCGGGCTATTTGGGATATTGAGCAAAATACTGATGATAGAAGGCTTACCGTAGCGCTTATGAAGCGTTATATCCCAAAAACCGCTACAGAGGTTGCAAGCGATGCTATGCAAATTTTAGGTGGCTCTGGATACACTGATACGGCACGCGTTTCCCGTATTTGGCAGGATTGCCGTGGTAATCAAATTGCCGAAGGAACGGACCAGATTATGGTTTATATCGCCGCTCCGTTAATCATGGAAAAGTATTGCAAATAAATTGCGTACGCGTATAAGCATTTTTCGCAGAGATGCAAATTAACCTTGCAGAGGTGTAAAACTTTCCAGCGGTGAAAATCTTGCAGGCATCCTGATAAGCATAGTACGCGCGTAGGTAGCTTTAAAAGACACGCGAATTAATAATCAATGTGTTAGTAAGGTTTGTTTGTAATGAGAGAGTTATTTCGTCTACTAGTGTTACAAGAATGGTAAAGTTAGTAGCTAAAAGTTATACAAACCCGGTGGCACGGATACTTGAATTGAGGACTCTATGAAAAAAATGAAGCAGAGTACAAAATACTGGATTTATGTACTCATCTTAAACCCAGTTACTACTGCAATTATTTGGTACATGATGCAGCTCGGTTTGAGCGACTTGAACATTATTGGTACCGGTATTATTGGTTACGGTTTGATGGTGTACTTCTTGGTTAACGCTATTCGCCTCGATGTTATTGATGCAAAGAAGTATCGTGCAGCTAAAGGAAAGGGCAAGAAAGCCGCTCGTAAGAAGAAGGGCTTCTTCAAGAAGTAAGATGTTTGGAAATGCGGTGCCGGGCTAGAAGGTCTGGATCTGATTCTGGTCGAAATGGTTTGGATCTGACTGAGCGTGGAAGACCCGGACTTGTATTTGACCGAATGGCCGGATTTGACTTCAACCAAGGCTTGGAAACCTAAACAAATACCTACTCAAGGGCGTCTCTGTAAAGGAGGCGCCTTTTTTGTTATAGGGACGCCCTGAGTGCGCTTTCAGAGCGTCTCCTAGTCATCCTTCAAACCTCTATTGCAGTAACAGAATGGCGCGTTGTGAGCAGGAGGGAGGGTGCATTGCATGCAGAGGAGTGAACAGGGGTACTTTTTTATAGCGAAAGTTGTGTACAAAACCACCAATAATGTCAAAAATGTCCACTGAACTAGTTCATAACGAGTTCAAAACATGTTCAACACCTCAAATCAATAGGCAGAACCAATAGAAAACAGCCAAAAACAGGTTCAAAACAAAATTTTTTTCGGAATAAATGTGAAGAAATGACGGAAAAACTGTGAACGGGTTTTTTTGAAAATTTCTAAAAAAATGGCCTTTGACCTGGTGTTTTAAAACAAAGGTAAATTTAAGGAAAACTTACTACTTCATCAACCCTTCAAAAACCATAGGTCAATTTGAAATATCTGACCATATCGAAGCATAGTGAATAAGCTGAAAATACCAGACGGGAGATAATGCGTTCACGCATAGTCTCCTAGTGCAATTGTTTTTTGGGAGAAATTACACCGAGCCTCTCCAAAAATGCTTGCACTGATAAGGGAAGCTGGAGCGAAAGCTCCAAAAGTTTTTAAGGAGGGGTTATGGCTACACAGAAGCTTACATGGCGTCATGTTATGGTTCTCTTTACCTGCATGATCTGTATTTTCACTTCTTCAGCTATTACCTTTAGCTGCCCTGGTCTTTGCTACAAGCCTGTAGCAAACTACCTTGGCTGCCAGGTTTCCGATGTTTCTTTCTATATGTCATGCGTATACTTCGCAGAGGTTATCTTCTCACCAATCGTTGGTGCTTTGCTCGAGCGTTTTGACGTTCGCATCATCTGCACCATTGCTGGTGTTGCATCTGCAGTTGCTGTATTCGCAATGTCTACTTACACTGTTGTATGGCAGTGGTACATCTCTGGTGTATTCATGGGCTTTGCTCAGATCACCTTGCTCTGGCTTATGACTGCTGGTGTTCTCGGTCGTTGGTATAAGAGCGCTCTTGGTCTCGCACTTGGTATGTCCTACGCTATGACCGGTGCTGGCGGTGCTGTATTTAACATCGTTGGTCAGACCGTTCTTGGCCCATCTGCTCTTACCTCTGAGACTTGGCGTGACCTTTACCGTGTATTCGGTATCTGCATCGCTGTTGGCACCATTCCTTGGACTTTGTTCTTCTTGCGCAACGCTCCAGAGGATTGTGGCATGAAGGCATTCGGTGCTCCACTTGATGAAACT
>JBJEKV010000178.1:0-2501 GCA_051878815.1 Anaerotardibacter sp.
CGATCAAAACTGCTGCATTCTGGTCGAACTTGATGTAGCTACCGTCGTTACGACGTACTTCCTTCTTTACACGAACAACAACGCAGCGTACAACGTCACCCTTCTTAACATTGGTGTTAGGCTGAGCTTCCTTAACGCTGCAGATAATTACGTCACCGAGACCTGCATAGCGGCGCTTAGAGCCACCGAGGACTTTGATGCACTGAACTTTGCGTGCGCCGGAGTTATCAGCTACGGCGAGCATGCTCTGCATTTGAATCATTTGCTTATCCCTTTCGATAGTAAGCTTAAGTAATCAACCCGAAGGCTTGATTTACTTAGCCTTCTCTACGATATCGAGCAAGCGCCAGCGCTTCATCTTAGAAAGCGGACGAGTCTCCATGATGGTTACGATGTCGCCTACACCAGCTTCGTTCTGCTCGTCATGAGCATGGAACTTCTTGGTGGAGGTGATCATCTTGCCATAAACTGGATGAGGCTTGCGTTCGGTAATCTTTACAACACAGGTCTTATCGCCAGCTGCGCTTACAACTACACCCTGGCGAACCTTGCGAGAATTACGTTCTTCAGACATTTTTCTCTACCTTTCTTTAGTTCGCTCTTAGCTTAAGCGCCGAGCTCACGCTTACGCATCTCAGTCTGGATGCGAGCGATGTTCTTCTTAACGGTCTTTACGCGAGCAGTGTTTTCCAACTGACCCGTTGCCATCTGGAAACGAAGGTTGAAAAGCTCTGCGCGTGCTTCTGCGAGCTTGGACTGCAAATCTTCAGCCGAAAGTTCGCGGATTTCTGCTGCTTTCATTTAGTTCTGTCCTTCCGCTTCACGGTGTACAATCTTGCACTTAATTGGCAACTTGTTGATAGCGAGACGCAAAGCTTCCTTTGCGGTTTCATCATCAACGCCGTCAATTTCAAACATAATACGGCCTGGCTTTACTACTGCTACCCAGCCCTCAGGATTACCTTTACCTTTACCCATTCGAGTTTCAGCAGGCTTCTGAGTGATTGGCTTGTCAGGGAAGATGGTGATCCAAACATTACCAGTACGGTTCATGCGACGGGTCATTGCAATACGAGCTGCCTCAATCTGGCGGTTGGTAATCCAATGACGATCACAAGCCTGAATGCCCCAAGTGCCATGGTTCAACTGGGTGCCACCTTTAGCGTTGCCCTTCATGGAGCCACGCTGCACCTTACGATGCTTAACACGCTTTGGTACTAACATTATTTAGCCTCCCCATTGTTGTTGTTACGGCGACGGGAACGGTTAGGACGGGAAGAACCTTCCAATGCAGGCTGAGGAGCCTTCTGGCCAGGGAGAACTTCACCGTGGTATACCCAAACCTGGATACCGATAGAACCATAAGTGGTAGCTGCGGTAGCGAAGCCGTAGTCGATCTTTGCACGGAGGGTATGCAAAGGCACACGACCTTCACGATACCATTCACGACGGCTCATTTCTGCGCCGCCCAAACGACCAGAGCACTGAATACGGATGCCCTGTGCGCCGGACTTACGAGCAGACTGAACTGCTTTACGCATAGCACGACGGAAAGCAACACGGTTCTCGAGCTGCTCAGCAATAGACTGAGCTACGAGTACAGCGTCGAGTTCTGGACGCTTAACCTCAATAACTTCAACGGAAACAGTACCGTTAGCAATCTCGTTAAGCTTCTTGCGAAGAGCGTCAACTTCTGCGCCCTTCTTACCAATAACAACACCAGGACGAGAAGTGGTGATGATAACCTTAATCTTGTCACCAGCGCGTTCGATTTCTACGCGGGAAACAGCAGCATGGGAAAGTTGCTTTTCCAAGAACTTACGGATAGCCAAGTCGTTTTCAAGGTTCTTTGCATAGTCCTTATCTGAATACCAGCGGCTACGCCAGTCTTCAATTACGCCAAGACGAAAACCGGTAGGGCTTACCTTCTGACCCATACTATGCCTCCTCTCGGGTAGATACAATTACAGTAATGTGGCTAGTACGCTTGCGAATGCGAGCTGCGGAGCCCTTTGCGCGAGGACGAATGCGCTTAATGGTTGGGCCTTCGTCAGCGTAGCATGCCTTTACAACCAAGTTCTCAGGGTTGGTTGCACCCTTCTGAGCTGCGTTTGCAACTGCAGAGTTCAATACCTTCAAAACATCTTCTGCGATAGCGCGGTTGGTGAAGAGAAGGGTTTCCTGTGCAGCAATAACATTCTTGCCGCGGATCTGATCAAGTACGATGCGAGCCTTACGAGGTGAAACGCGCACGTAGCGAGCAACTGCTTTAGCTTCCATGTTTCACACTCCTTATTTTGCTTTGTGGCCACGGAAAGTGCGAGATGGTGCGAACTCTCCAAGCTTGTGACCAACCATGGACTCGGTTACATATACTGGTACGTGCTTACGACCATCATGAACTGCGATGGTGTGTCCAACCATTTCAGGGAAAATGGTGGAAGAGCGGGACCAGGTCTTTACAACGTTCTTTTCGCCAGCTTCGTTCATCGCAATGATAC
>JBJEKV010000179.1:0-1691 GCA_051878815.1 Anaerotardibacter sp.
GCGCAGAAGGAGTCACCAGTGTGAACACCCATTGGGTCAATGTTCTCAATGGTGCAAACGGTAATCATTTGGCCCTTGGAGTCACGAACTACTTCGAATTCCAACTCTTCCCAGCCAAGAACGCTCTCTTCAACAAGAACTTCTGTTACGGGGGAAGCTGCTAAGCCGCGCGCAACAACGGTTTTGAGCTCTTCAACGTTGTAAACCAAGCCGCCGCCGGTTCCGCCCATGGTATATGCAGGACGAAGAACACAGGGATAACCCAAACGAGAAGCAATCTCAACTGCTTCTTCTACCGTGTGGGATACTTCGGAGCGAGCCATTTCGATGCCAAGTTCTGCCATGGTGTCTTTGAATGCCTGGCGGTCCTCACCACGTTCAATAGCATCAATCTGAACGCCAATAACTTTTACATCGTACTTATCAAGAATGCCTTTTGCTGCCAATTCTGCAGAAAGGTTAAGTGCAGACTGACCACCCAAGTTTGGAAGGAGTGCGTCTGGGCGTTCTTTTGCAATGATTTTTTCGATACGACCAACATTGAGAGGCTCGATGTAGGTTGCATCTGCCATAACAGTGTCAGTCATGATAGTTGCAGGATTGCTGTTTACTAAAACAATCTCATAGCCTAAGTTGCGAAGGGCTTTACATGCTTGAGTGCCTGAATAGTCAAATTCGCATGCTTGGCCAATAATAATTGGGCCCGAGCCAATAATCAGGATTTTATGGATGTCGGTACGTTTACCCATATGAACCTCAATTTCCGTGTCGAAATGTATAAAAGGTCTCTGTACTGGTTTTTAGAAGAGCTTGGGCAAAACCAAAGCTCAACGTAATAAACCTAACTGGATATTATAAAGGAGGGAGGCTTTTATAGCCTCCTTGTTCGGCGATAAAGCGGGAATTTTTTTTCACATTGGAAACAGTTTTTAGCAGCGAGGTGAGGTTGTCCGAGTTAGGGTTGCTTCTATAGGTGCGCGGCTAGTTGTTCAAACCGGCGTTTAAGGAGCCTGTCCTATAGCCTTCCAAGTCAAGTGCTACGTAGTCAAAACCGATCTCGTGGAAGAGTTCGCCAAAAGATGGGTTTTTGGAAAGCTGGTACAAATTGTCCATTTCATCAGGCGATACTTCAATGCGCGCAAGCTTATCATGAACGCGAACGCGGACCTGATGGAAACCTTCGTCCAAAAGATACTGCTCGGCCTTGTCAACCATGGCAAGTTTTTCTTCTGTGATAGGGCTTCCGTAAGGGAAACGGGAAGCAAGGCACGCGTACGATTGCTTATTCCAGGTTGGAAGTTGTAACCATTTGGAAACAGTGCGGATGTCCTCTTTCGTGAAGCCTGCTTCAAGGAGCGGACTCTTGATTTTGAGCTCCTCTAATGCCTGACGTCCGGGACGATAATCACTCATGTCATCAACGTTTGAACCTTCAGCAATAGTGGTAACGCCTAAGTTCTTTGCCGCAGAAATAATGCTTTCGAAAATGAGGCTCTTGCACACGTAACAACGGTCGGGCGCATTCTTTACGTAGTCAGGGTTTTCAAGCTCATGGCCCTTAACCAGAAGATGGGTGACACCTAGCTCTTCGGCAAGCTGGGAAGCTTCAAGGATTTCTCGTTTAGGGATGCTCGGGGAACAGAGGGTGATAGCAATAGCTTTATCGCCTAGCGCGTCCTTTGCTGCTTTCA